>CALZJE010000141.1 GCA_945787715.1 uncultured Ectothiorhodospiraceae bacterium
CATCGCGATCCCATAATAGCAAGCCACATTCTTCTGCATGCTCTGCGTACAATTGAGTTAAAAACTCTTTTTTCGAATATACCATTTGCAATATCTTATTCAGTCAGCGTAAACAAGTAGCCTTAACACCAAGCTTCTAGCATCACTAATCAATAGCAACAAACTTCCAATTATCTTTAACAAAAATCCCTGGTGAAAATTCTATGACATCCTGAGGCATATATGAAAAAATATTTTCCATTCGTATACCTGCTTTTTCAGCAATTCTGACAAGTGCAATGCCTTCCAGGAAAATATGACCTTCTGTTTCAGAAACTTCAGGAGGCACCAACTCTTTATTATACTTTTTTTCTTGCTCCATGTGCCATTCCTGTACTAATGCGATCAGATATTCCTCAAATTCGTCTGAATCCCCCTCAAGGATGGCTTTGCAAATTTCAAATCTGTTATCAGGATTACCATCCAATATATCTGCATAATCTTTTAATATATTATTCAGCACACTTTCTTCTTTATCCTGAATAAACTCCATTAAAAAATGAAAGTAAAAAAAGTCTTCCTGATATTCATAATCCTTGTTATAGCTTGCCGCATGAACTGAGGCTATTTTTTTTGCCAATTGAATATTTTTGCAGACCAACGCATCAAAGAATGCGTCAAATTTACTGGTCACCAAATCTTGTGGGCTAATTTTATTGATAAAGTAGAGAAAAGCGTTGCCACTGTCATTTAAATAGGAAAAAAATGTCTTAGTATCATCATCAATAAACAGACAACTTATTCCCATCCTTCTGAATAATTGGCTAATCTCAACTGCAGTTTTCCAATCAGATGAAATAGTGTTAATGTTTTGAGTAATTTTGCCAATATGAAAATAGAAATTTTCCCTATACACTGTCAAATACATTGAAGAAGACACTTTATACCGCCTTCAGCTTTTTGCCGAGAAGATTGTCAACACCCTCATCACGTAATGCTTTTACCAATTCCAAACTCATAACATAGTTATATCTTTCTTCTTCCACTCGGAAAAAATGAGGCGCATTTTCGATTTTTTCTCGATCCAAAACCACTTTATCAAGCGCCATAAACTCCCCATTGTCAAATTCTGCGCCAGATTCTTCATAATTCAAACAATCTATTCCACCGAGAGGATTAATGAAATAGTAATCCGTTGAATGTACCCTTCCCTTGTGATTGTATAATGTGAAAGGCAAATACTCTATCTCTTGCTCTGAACAGTATTTACTAATAATTTTTTTAACCAGACTTGAGCCAATAAAACAGCCTTGCAGATTGCCACAGACATGTGCCAACTTAATCCCCGGGTTATCCTCACTCAGTCTCACAATTGCATCCTTGGGGAAGTGTGGAGTAGCCGGCTTACCGAGTGCCATTGTGTGCCCATACTTTTCCATACCTTCAGGATATTCATCGATTAAGCATAAATCTTTATCGTTCAATTCTCCGGTAGTTTGTACTAAGCCAAAATCCATCATCTCATCCTTTCTACAGTAAATTACATTGCACTATCTTGTTCCTTAAACTCATTTTTTTGCATTTTATCTAGGGACTTTTTGGACGTACTAAATATTGCATCTCTCAATCGACCTGATAATTTGTTAAGTTTGATTTTTACCTTTTTAATATTCGGATCTTGCTCATGCTCCGCAGATTTTTCTTCGACCTCTTTAAATATATTTTTCAGTTCACCCAACACATGATTACTATATGATTCATGCGACCAGTATTGAGGCGTTTGTCGATGCAGCGGTAAACTCATGGCTTCACCAACTGTTGCATTCATGGGCAACATAATCATATTTTGCTGATAATTTAAGTTAAACTCTTCATCTAACAATGATTTTCTTACAATCTTTTTGTATCCAAGTGGATCAGATGCTGATGCGACCGATTTTTCGATTGCTTTTCGTAAGGTGCTATTTGGAATTATGTGATGCGCTTCATGCCAATAGGGTAAATAACATATAGAAAAATTTGTGCCTGACTTTCCAAATTTATCTTTTTCTGGAATATCCCAAGCTTTTTCAGCTGGTGCTGACAGAGAACTTGGTGCGTTTGGATTTTTTGGATTTGCTGCCTTGTAAGCACCTTTTATACGGCTTCTATTCGCACTACTAATACTTTCATATCTTGGCCAGTTATAGTATTCATCATCTTCATGCATCCTCAGAAATGCTTGCCATATATGTGAACAGGAATCTTCTTTTTTTCGACCGATATGTCGATTCAGGCATTTCCCCCCTGATCCATCTGCACTTTCAGAACTGAGATGAGATAATCCTGCATCCTGGTCTTCTTTATGTTGCGTTTCCGACATAATTATTTATCCATTTAGATTTCATCACTCAGTCTTGCAATTCCAACATGGCCGTATTCTGAGCTGGTTGTTATAATGACTTTTTTTAGTGAGTTGTATTGTCTGGCGAAAACCTGTGTCGCCAGACATATACATGCGGCACCCACAGAAACACCGACATCACCAATTGATGCTGCAGGAATAATTAAAGGGCTTGCGTCACTTAAAGCCCTGTTTGCCGTTCGCGCATTGGAAAACTGCAATGCTTTCCAGTTTTCTCCATTCAAATCACTGATAATCGTTGCCTTGAGCGGGGATGATTCAGAAAAGTCTGTGAGTATTTTTGCCAATGCATCTTTCATCATTTCGCCGCTAATTGGCTCATCATTCAAAATTGACTGCTTCTCCATACCCATTTCTATTCTTTCAATTTTTGCTAAAGAATCCCCTGCTCTTTGCAACAGGCTACTCGTTGATTCAAGCATAAAACAGCAACCCGCCTCACCAGGACAAAGGCCGGTGGTATTATCCGCTGTTTTTAGACGATTGTGATTTTGTAACCATTCCAACGATGCCTGATTAATGTATGAATCCACCGATAAAACTATGGCCCTGTCGATGTCACCGCAATTCATCATGTCGCTTGCCACATTCATTGCCGCCAAAGCGCCAGAGCTACCATATGAGGATAGCCTGAGGTTCTTCTCGAGAATGGGTATACCGAAGTACTGAACTAATTTTGCCAAATAATCCTGCTTCAAATAGTCGACAGAAATTCCTGCCTGACCAAGATAACGGTCATCGTCCATGTTGGGAATCGCTGCAATGATTCCGGTTCTTTGCCAAAATAAAGCATCTTTTTTATCGGGCAGATTATTATTTGAAAACAAATCTTTCATACACAGCTTTGCCAGCTTCAACCACAATCCTAAAAAGTAGTAACCTTCTGTTACACCTTGCATCTGATGAACAATGATTGGCTCCATATCCTGTGTGGCATAGTCCAATTGCGAATAGTATGAATATTCATTGGGGCGAGAAATTCCTGCTCGAATTGATGCACAACTTGTTCTCGCATCGAAACCAACCGAACTGACCATTCCAATCGCGGATATATGTAAATCTAACATCAATTTTTTAGAACTCTTTCTCGCAAATCAAACATACCGGTTTCTCTTCAGTAGAAATCACAATAATCGGTGCCTGCAAGACCGGAAACGGTGGTGTATTTTTGTCGTTATGCAACATTAAATCAAAAGCACGAGGGACATTCTTACCTTCAAACTTCACATCCATGGAGTAATTAACAAACTCAGCTTTACCCTTGGTTTTGCTGGAAGCAACACCTTTTAAGGCACCAGGTTCATCACCTACACTTGTACTAAAGTTTGAATCTTTCACACAAACCGGATTACCATCACATTTAACTTTTTTTGTACCCTTCGCTGTATCGCTGGACTTGGCAATATTTGGATAAGGAATCGGTACCACCGGTGGGCCGCATTGTGTTTTACAAACATCTGGAAAACAAATGGTCACTCCACTACTGCTTTTATGAACCACTGATAAATTATTTACACCAACTGTGACGCCCATTTTATTTCTCGCTATACTGTCAGTTCGTAATTTTCAGGAATGACTTGTATTTTGTCATTGATAATGATTTCTTCCATTTCATAAACGCGATTAAACACATCCTGTGTGGCCCGCCATAACAAACTGACTTGCATCTCATCCGTATTAACAATGATCGTATCCAAATCAATTTGCAATTTGACTGGATTTTTATATTGAAACTTGAATAATATTTGTGGTTCTTGCCCTGGCAAGTCAAACTTCATATTACCTTGTGGACAAACGTTAACTAAAAAAACTGGTTCGTTACCCTGTAAAAAAACATTCGCTTTTAACTTGGGATGCGCTGCATTAAAAAACTCACGCTTAAAATCTGTGGGTAGCATAGGTAAACGAGTTGTCTCCCAGTGTTTATCATAAGTTCCCGAATAACCCAAGCGTGGCTGCCAATCTGGTGAAATAAATCCGAAGCCCATAGGTTGTGGTCTGTCACCTGGCGACTGGATAAGGTTTTTTGGATCTTCCAGGTTCGGCAAAGGCACGACATCTAGCTGGCTGTTTTTTGCGATAACACCCTTGCCAATTAAATTTCGTGATTCATAGGCATAATGTTTTTCATCATCAGGTGTTAAATCCTGTCCACCAAAGGCATTTTCATAAGTCAGAGGTATGGTAGTAAAGGTTTGTGGTGCACTCATAACCCAGTTAACTATCTTT
>CALZJE010000142.1 GCA_945787715.1 uncultured Ectothiorhodospiraceae bacterium
TGCACGGGATGATCGAGATTTTATCTCTATTCATCCAGGTGTCATCAGCCAGGATGATGGTTTTAGCAGTTCAGCGTTAAATGCCTCGCATCGATTTGATAATCCGGGTGCTAAAGTTGTCATCACACGTATTAACTAGCTTGAACTCAGGCTAGAAGCCGTAACGGCTGCCATTGGTGGCAGTCGTTGCTTTATATTGAGAAGCTCATGAACCACAAAATTCTAATTGTTGAAGATAACCCTGAAATTGCCAATCTTATTCAGTTACATCTGAAGGATATTCAGTGCCAGGCAGATATCACCGCTGACGGCCTCAAGGGTGTAGAGCAATTCAACAAGGGTGACTATGAATTGGTGATTCTCGACATTATGTTACCAGTCATGGATGGTTTAGATGTTTGCAAACGAATACGTGAAAAAAACAAACTAACACCGGTCATCATGCTCACTTCAAAATCTTCAGAACTTGATCGTGTCCTTGGCCTTGAAATCGGTGCCGATGACTATATCACCAAACCATTTAGCATTCCCGAGCTACTAGCTCGTGTAAAAGCGCAATTTCGTCGTTTAGATGCCATGGCTCTTCCCGTAACAACTGCAAAAATAAATCTCGGTGGACTCAGTATCGATACTGAAAAACATAATGCAAGCCTTGATGGAAAAAAGTTAGAACTAACCGCGAAGGAGTTTGATCTGTTATTACACTTTGCCAGTAATCCTGGGCATGTTTACAGTCGTGTTGATCTACTCGATAAGGTTTGGGGTTACAGTTATGAAGGCTACGAACATACAGTCAATTCTCACATCAACCGTCTGCGATCAAAAATTGAAGACGACCCGACAAATCCACAATATATTCTAACTGTCTGGGGTGTGGGTTATAAATTTAATGAAGAGCATTCGTAATGTTTAATACATTATATGCCAAACTTTCTGCTACGCTTGTTGCTTTGTTAATAACTATCGGTGTGTTTTATACCTTACTCAGTCTCTCTTCTGCCAGCTATTATTTGCAGGAGACAGAACAAAAATTCAACCTGGACCTCGCTAAAAATCTGGTTAAAGACAAAAATCTGGTTGAACAGGGAAAGATTAATAAAAAAGCCCTTAGCTCCACCTTTATGGAGTACATGGTAATTAATCCAAGTATTGAAATTTATCTTCTCGATATGCACGGTAAGATTCTCTCCTATTCTGCTGACCCTGGAAAAGTCAAAAGACAGTTTATCTCACTCAAACCAATCAGGGCTTTTTTAAATGGCGAGAAATTACCGTTACTGGGTGATGATCCACGCAGCCATGATCGAAAAAAAATATTTTCTGTCACTCAGGTTCCCAGTAAAAGCAATCCTGAAGGTTATCTTTATGTCGTACTGCAAGGTGAGCAATACGACAATGCCGAACAGTTTATAAAAGAGAGTATTCTCTGGAAACAAACAGGCTTTGCCCTATTAGGAAGCTTGATCATCGGTTTGCTTATTGGTTTATTGCTATTTCGAAAGCTGACTTATCGCTTGAATAGACTTTCTTCTGATATTGACGTTTTTCGTAACAGTGACTTTTCGCAACTGAACGCGAGAAAATCTCAAAGCATAAGTGGTGATGAAATTGACCAGCTGGAAAGTACATTCAATCAAATGGGAGAACGTATCATCTCTCAAATGGACCAATTGAAAAATCAAGATAATTTACGTAGAGAGCTTGTTGCCAACGTTTCTCATGACTTGCGTACGCCGGTCGCCATACTTCATGGTTACCTGGAAACACTGGATTTAAAAGCAGAGCAATTAAGCCGTGAAGAGAAAGCAAAATATATTAAACAAGCATTGCAAAGCAGTGAACGCTTAAACTCGCTCATCACGGAATTATTTGAACTGGCTAAACTTGATGCAACTGAAACGGCACTCTCCAAAGAACACTTTAATCTGCCAGAACTAGCGAATGATGTGGTACAGAAATTTCAACTTCGGGCTTCTGAAAAAGCCATCAATCTGAACCTGAATATCAACGACGAGGCAATATTTTGTGAGGCAGAAATTGGATTAATCGCCAGAGTACTGGAAAACCTAATTAGTAACGCGATTAAATTCACCCCGCCTAATGGTGATGTAAACATCGACATCAATAAAGACGATAAACAGATTATAACGACAGTTGCCGATTCTGGCATTGGAATTGAAGCTGAAGATATAGACAAAGTTTTTCATCGATTCTATCAAGGGAAGAATAATAGTAATCGATCAACACCTGGAGGTTTAGGCTTGGCGATTGTAAAACGTATAATCGAACTCCACAATGGAGACATTTCTGTCTCCAGCTCCGACAAAGGATCTGTTTTTACCTTTTCGCTTCCCATATAGTAAGTAGGAGAATAGTATGAAACGACGAAACTTTTTGTTATTTGGAATTGCGGCGCTTGGTGCTTCAGTCATTCCACTACGAATTAACGCAAAATCTCCACTTGTAAATGAACTGGAAAGTGAAATGGAATTTGAAAAACTGGAACTCAGCGATGACGAGTGGAAAAAACGCCTTACTGTAGAGCAATATTATATTCTCCGCGAAGAAGGCACTGAAAAACCAAACAGTAGTCCATTAAATAATGAGAAACGAAAAGGGATTTACGCCTGTGCAGGTTGTGATTTACCGCTCTTCACCTCAGAGATGAAATTCGACAGCGGCACCGGCTGGCCAAGTTTTTTTACCCACATCCCAGGGCGAATTGAAACTAAAATAGATTTTAAATTAATACTCCCAAGAACAGAATATCACTGTGCGAAATGTGGCGGTCATCATGGACATGTGTTTAACGATGGACCTAAACCTACGGGTAAAAGATATTGTAATAATGGAGATGCATTGAAGTTTATTGCGGTTTAAAACGATTTGGTATCGTATGCATCCTATCAGTGTTACTCCACTCTGCACTTTCTCACTGTTGAAAACGTGCAGAGTGAATTTTTTATAACGCAGTTAAGGCGAAGATATCACCGAGATAGAACGACCTTGCTTGGCACGTATATAACCACCTTCACCAAAGGCTGAATCAAGTGTGCCATTGACGGTTCTGGATAATATAAATTCCACATCACAGTTTTGCATAGAGCTATTTTTTATAGTGCCAGCGTTAAACGTAAATAACCCATTATCAACTACCGTTTTGCTGCCATTTATAACACAGTCGCCCTCGTATTTTAATGAAAGATTATTATCCGTATTTAAAGCGTTCCAAGTCAGGCTTATGTTTTCATCACTACGATCAAAACTATTTTTGTCCGTTGTTAATTCGGAAGGGGCAGCGGGTAAGATAACTACCGAATTCGGGGCACTGGTATCAGATGATGTACGTTCGAATGAAATTTTAATCGTAGAGTTTTCTACACCGGCATCGCTACTAACAAACGACCCTAGATAAATGACTTTCCCACCAGATTCTTCATGCTTGGTTAATTGTGTACTCACACTATCGTTGAGAGTTGCACTTAACGTATCACCTGATGTGAGGTTGACATAGGTATTGGAACCACTGCCACCAACTTTTAAAAACACTTCAATATCCACAAGATTATCTGCTGTTGCATCAATATCCATTCCCGCATAGATACCTGAAGTACGAATGTCTTCAGAATCTGCATTTTCGGAACAACCAGAAATAAAGAAAAGTGAAATGAAAAGTGAAGAGAAAATAATCAATAATTTCTGCATTACCTGCCTCTTTTATTATTGGGAAGTTTATTGATAGCAACTCAAAATCTCTAAATTTAGTATAACCCGACTCACTGATAATTCAAAATAAAAGCACAAATTTTAACTTATCTTAGATTTAGCTACCAAATTTTCACTCTATTAGATTCTTGCCTTAATATTCGGTCATGTCAGACCAACTCATTTTATGCCGTTTTCAAAACTATCTTTCTTGATAGATTTTCATAATAATATTGATCAGAACCCCACCTCCCTATCAACACAGCAAAATTAATTTAATTTGCTTGGGTCATTTCCCATGCCGAGCGGTGTTTAATAATTATAACAAGGCAGGTATTACTTATCGAATCTGAACAACTCTATAACCGTTATGCTGAGATGGTATTTCGGCGATGCAATCGCTTGTTGAAAAATGAAGCGCTCGCTGTTGATGCGATGCAGGATGTATTTGTTACTGTATTGACGAAAAAATCAACTCTCGACTTAAGCCAGCCATCTTCGCTTTTGTATCGCATGGCGACAAATGTCAGTTTAAATATCATTCGCTCAAGAAAACGGGAGCTAAATTATTGGTCTAGTGAAGAAGATGCTCTTCTAGTGAAAATTGCATCGCTAGAGGATGTTGAGTCACAGATTCATGCGGTAGGGATACTTAATCGATTATTTAAACTTTCACCAGAATCTAGCCAGACAATAGCCGTGTTATTTTTTGTTGATGGATTACCTATTGAAGAAGTAGCCGCTACTGTGAACATGTCGGTGTCGGGTGTTCGAAAGCGTTTAAAGAAGTTAAGAAACGTACTACAAGAATTGGACGGTATAAAATGATGAACCAGAGTAACGCCAAAATTTCTGATTTAATGCTGGAACGTTTTATTTTAAGAGAAACATCAGAGATTGAAACG
>CALZJE010000143.1 GCA_945787715.1 uncultured Ectothiorhodospiraceae bacterium
GAAAGCGGCTGGGGAACTTCGCGCTTTGCATTAGAAGGTAATAGTTTATTTGGCGAGTGGACATTTGAAAAACAAGCCGGCTTGATCCCTAATGACCGCCACTCTGAAAAAACTCATCAAGTTAAAAAATTCGAGTCATTACAGCTCTCAATACGCTCCTATATAAAAAATATAAATCGAAACAATGCTTATAAAGAATTGCGAAACGCGAGATTTGAAATGCGTAAAAATGACAGAAAACTCGATGCATTAGAGCTGGCAAAATATCTACATCGTTATTCTCAGAAAGGAGAGGATTATGTCAAATCGTTGCAGCAGCTCATGAAATCAGCTGAACTAACTATTATATCAAAGCTAAATCTTAACGATGATTCCACTTTTCCTTCGTCTTAACAATTTGCATAGCTTTTTGGCATAGCTTTGATTTGTTAATGGCTTCAGATCTCAGGTAGCTGAGGATTTATCCATAAATGACTATACCAGTAAAAACGACCTGATTTTTGATCTCTAATTGTACAATTGTAGCGTTCTTCTAGATGAAAACGGTTTGCGTGCTTTTGCTACAAATTGTAAATTATTAAGCCAAGACACATGAATTGCTCCCTGCCCGCTGGCAAAACAAACCAGGCTATTTTTGCTTACCATCAAATCCTGCGATAGCGACACTGTTACTGAAGGTATGGATAATCGAGTAATTACCTCCTGCGGGCTAATGTGTTTTATAGGCATGGGCAAACTATAAAGCTTGTGCTTAAACTCAAGCATATCAGCATAGTGTTCTGAAATAGGAAATCTTGGCAACGCAATAAAATTACTATTTTCCCCAATCGCCCCTGACTGCTGCCCAAATGAGATATAACCTAGCTCGGCAATGAATTTCGCTAGAACGTTGGTATATTCACCATAAGGATGAGCATACAAAGAAGTTTTATAGTTGGTTTTTTCTTTAATGCGAGATTCCGCATTAAAAATCTCTTCTGCAACACGGGTAAGCCAGGCATTAACATTTTCTTCACTATGCTTTTCAATCAAATGATTATGACTTGTCGAATGATTGCCAATGCTCACACCGTGATCAACCATATCTTTAAGTTCATCCCACGACATGTAAGAGGAATAACCTTTATCTAAATAATCGGTTGAAACAAATACCGTGAAGGGCATCTTTCTCTGTTGAAGTATGGGATACGCTACCTGATAAACCGACAGATAAGCATCGTCGATGCTGATAGATACTACCTTATCCGGAAGAGGCTTTTTTACATTCAAATATTCAACAACTTTTTCCAGTGGCCAGACTTTAAATCCATTCTCCTCAATAAAGTCTAATTGTTGAATAAATGATTCTGTGCTGATATTGGTGGAAGGGTATCTATCTTCACCAAAACGATGATACATTAACACGACTGCATGTGAATCAATCGCATAAGCCAAATTAATCAAGCTGAAATAAATCAGTATACCGATAGCAATTAATTTCTTTGTCATAAAATTATCGAAATCTATCTGGAGATATAACGTTTTATGGGGTTCCTTTACGCTGAGACAACCATCGCTGCAACCATAACATTCATTTTCATGCTAGCGGCATATAAGCTTTCTCACATGAGAAAATTCCATGTTGGCACCATGGTTGGCTGCATGATATTTGATCTTTGTATGCCGATCTATCTTGTATTGAATAGAGATTGGTATGGAAGAATGATTGAAGGTGGGGAGATTTTAAATTTTTTACTCTGGATGCATTTGGGTTTAGTCATCACACTGTATTGCCTTTATATAATGCAGATCAATATTGGTCGCAAATTGCTTGCCGGGGACAAAAGTGAAAAAGAGTCTCATGCAGCACAAGCTAAAGGAATTATTTTGACCCGCGCATTCGTTATTATTACTGGTGCATTTTTATACGAAGCACCAGAGCCGATAGTGAATAGCTAAATTGATGATAAAAGTATAATACAAAAAAAGCCCCCGATAAACGGGGGCTTTTTATTTTGCAAAGAATAACGATAAATTATGCTTTTCGTTTATTCTCAATCATATCATGGATTAATGGAGTTAAAATTATCTCCATTGCAAATCCCATTTTCGCTGCAGGAACAACGATCGTATTAGGACGAGACATGAATGAATTGTGAATCATGTTTTGTAAATATTGGAAATCAACAGTCTGAGGATCTCTAAAACGGATAACAATGAAGCTTTCGTCAGGCGTTGGAATATCACGCGCAATAAATGGATTTGACGTATCGACAGTCGGCACACGTTGGAAATTAATGTTTGTACGTGAAAACTGAGGCGTGATGTAATGAACATAGTCATGCATACGACGTAAAATTGTATCGGTTACTGCTTCTGCTGAGTAACCACGTTGTGCAGTATCCCGGTGAATTTTTTGAATCCACTCCAGGTTAACAATAGGTGCAACACCGATCAATAAATCAACATGTTTTGCAACGTCAACATCACCTGAAACTACGCCACCATGTAAACCTTCGTAGAATAAAAGATCACTTCCGTCAGGAATATCTTCCCAAACAGTAAATTCACCAGGTTGCTGACCATAGGGCGCCGCTTCTTCATCAGAGTGAAGGTATTTACGAGTCTGGCCACCACCTGTCTCGCCATAAACACGAAATAGCTCTTCGATTTTATCGAAAACGTTACCTTCTGGCCCAAAGTGGCTTAAAACTCGTCCTTCACTTTGTGCTTTAGCAATTGCTTCACGCATTTCAACACGGTTATAGCGGTGAAAACTGTCACCCTCCACAACAACAGGGTTAATACCTTCACGACGAAAAATATGCTCAAAAGCATTTTTTACAGTGGTAGTACCCGCACCGGAAGAGCCCGTTACGGCAACTGTTGGATGTTTAACTGACATTTATATATCTCCTTAAACGCATTTTTCAAAAAATTCTCTATTTTTTATTCAACTATGTTCGAGTTCGCATCTATTGTATCTTTTTGTTTTTCTTATGATTTATTTTAGATAACTCAAACTTTAAAAGTAATTCGTTTTGCAAAAGAGCGGAATTATAAACAATAAAAGCCCACGTTGTCGTGGTTTTTATTTTTCAGAGTGAAATTTAACCCGCAAAAGCCTACTAAAAAGCCTACTAATTACTCATTGGTTGCTAAAAACAATTATGTCATAATTCCCGATTTTAATTTGAGCATTCACTCCATTGTTTAATCAAAGGTTTAATCAACGTTTTTGGCAATTTACCTATTCTAATTTGGTGTTTCCAGGTTTATCCTTGGCGCTGAAAATAACATCAATGAAGAATAAAAAATTACGCGACACATTAGCTGGTCATAAAGGTATGTGGGAACGCACTGATACTCAACTAAAAGACAGAGATAAAAATAAACCCATTATATGGTTTCATGTCGCGAGCGCTGGTGAATATTTACAGGCCCTACCTGTGATGGAACGCCTTATGGCAAACGATATCCAGTGCGCTTTAACCATTACGTCAGTTTCTGGTTATCGTTGGGCTAACAAGCGCAAAAAAAACTACCCCAAGCTGGTATTAATTGATTATTTACCATTAGATACTAAAAAAAATATGCAGCGATTGATCGATGCAATAAATCCAACTGCTATTGTTTATGTGAAATTTGATCTTTGGCCAAATCTCATTTGGGAAACTAATAAACGCAACATTCCTCAACTGCTCATTTCAGCGACGCTACACGAAAAGTCAAAACGAGTCACAAATGCACTAGGTCGTAGTTTCTATCGATCAATCTATCAAAGTTTAACCCACATCCTTACCGTTACGGATGATGATAAAAAGCGCTTTATTCAAAGCAGCCCTGGTATTACTAATGTAACAACTGTAGGTGATACTCGGTTTGATAGCGTATTAGATCGCAAAAAAAATCTAAAGGCACCTGAACTACCTGGGTTTGATACTGACAAACCCATATTGATTTTAGGTAGTGTTTGGCCATCGGATGAACATCATATATTTGAAGGAATATTGAAAGCGCTAAACGCTTTCCCTGATTTGCAATTGATCATCGCACCACATGAGACTGATGAAGCACATATCAAAGCGATTGAAGAAACATTTAGTGAGTATGACAGCTGTCGATTTTCTCAATTAGAAAATCACACAGATAGCGCGCATCGAATTATAATTATTGATGCTGTTGGCTTTTTATCCTCACTTTACCTTTATGCAGATATTGCCTATATCGGCGGTGCATTTAGTACTGGAGTTCATAACACCATGGAGCCGGCAGCGATGGGTGTTCCAGCGATTTTTGGTCCCTTCTTCCAAAATTCACCCGAGGCAATAAGCATGGTAAAAGACGAAAAATGTTTTTCTATTAACAATAGTGATGAGTTTGAAAAAATTCTATTCAAACTTGTTGAAGATGTTGACTACCGAACTAGTAAAGGCCAAACAGCCGCCAAATATATTGAGCAACAAGCTGGCGCATCCGACGCTTGTTTTTCCAAAATTAAGGATTGTATTGCATGAGCATTAAACCGAAACGTAACCACTATGCGGCGACGCCAACTTATGTGGAAATAGAAACCACAATTATGTGTAATGCAACTTGCTGGTTCTGTCCTCAAAAAAATACACTTCGCCAGCCTAAATATATGGAAGAGTGGGTCTGGAAAAAAATCATCGACGATACTCGCGGTATCGGTGCTATTTATCGACCATTTCTTCTTAACGAGCCATTTGCGGATAAGCGAATGACTGACATCGTTAAATACATCAAACAAGATCCGACAGCAAAAGTTGAATTCAATACCAACGGCAGTATGTTAACGCCAAAAGTCACTGATAAATTAATTGAAGCCGGTGTTGATATCATGCGTTTCAGTATCGA
>CALZJE010000144.1 GCA_945787715.1 uncultured Ectothiorhodospiraceae bacterium
CCCATCAATTCAATTTGTTTATTGATCATCCAATCCATGGTCTTTAATAAAGGTTGATACATATCATATGAATTTTCCAATTCAGAAAGTACTGCAACAATTGCTTCAAGTGTGGATACGGCCTGTTCATTAGGTTCTTTACGAATACGGTAACGGGAAGGGCGATTAGGTGTGAATGAAACTTTAGGTAACGCTTGGAGTTCTGGTGTTTCGTAAATCATACGTCGCGTTTTACGCCAGCTTCCATCAAGAAAAATAAGTGGACGAGGTTCAGTTGCAATAAAATTTTCTACAGGAGTGCTCTGTTCCCCAGGATATACCAGCAATGGATTGGTGTTTTCAATCAAATGTGAAAAACCATGATTTGTCGTAAAGCTTTTCGATACATACACTTTACATTTGCTTAAGCTAAGCTGTGCAATTTTTGCAGTGCCAATAGCGTGTTTAGTTTCATTGGGGTGTTGAAGAATATGAATGGGCCAGTGATTTTCAATATGGCTTAGGGTATGACACAAGCAGACAACTTGAGGTCGATGGCATTGGTTGCAGAGGGATCGTTTCAATTGAAGCCGTACTGCATTAGAGAATTGATCGGCTGTTTTGGTTTTTGTAATCAAAAGCGATGTCAATTTCTTCTATCAGTTTATCTACATTTCGTAGCTGTGAAATTGTTTTCAGTACATGTCCGTCTTCAGCAAAAAGCACAAGTGATGCATCACTGGCGTGATATTTTTCTGAAAACTTCTCTCCTTCTGGTGTGCGGATAAACGCAACACAAAATTCCATTTTATCGTTGTACTTCGCTCTTACTTGATCTACAAGGTGAATAAAATTTCTACTCGACCGGTTTTTTTCATTATGAATGACAACTGCGACGTTCTTGCCATGACCAATTACTGACAGGTCTTTATTGTATCCTTTGGGTAGCAGAAAGACAGCATAAATTAGCCCAATAATAATTGTACCAAAAGTAATCCAGAGAATAGAATTTTGACTTACCAATTTTTGCTTTTTCACAGAGTTCATGCGCGGATTAACTTATTATCAACCGCCATTATTTTATGATAAGCACGGAGCATGGTCAAAATTGGTTTTGATGAGCAGATGGGCTGGCTGTCCGCCTATGATTGACAACACACAGGCGGTTAAATAGCGAATCAAAATCTCCCTTGAGATTTTGAAATATAGTTTGAGAGAAGTTGAGACTCTTGATTCATACGGAGCAGGTTGGTATGAGTAATACGGAATAAAGCACGCATAACTTTGTATACAATGATTGGGTTTTTTACCAGCAGAGATTCAAAGTCGTTGGGATCTAATGTATAAACTAACGCATCACCTTGGGCGCGTAATGTTGCTTTTCTTGGTGTACGATCAACAAAAGCGCGAGTCCCAGCACATTCACCACTGCTCATGTTATAAACAATATTTTGCTTGCCGTCTTCATCGTTAATCACAGACAGTTTGCCTTCGATTAATACAAATAATGTACTATCGTTTTCACTTTGGCTAACGAGCAGTTCCCCGTCTTTTAGATTTCGAGATCCCATAACGCTAGCTAAAACTTCACACTCTTCTTTACTTAACTCTTCACCGAGTACCGATGCTTGTACTTTGTCACATAATGCACCACTCATAACACCTGCTCCTTACCATGCAGTTAATCTTGGTCATGTAATTAATCACGATTTGTTCCAGAATGAAAGCATTTTTCTATTGACAACTCACGCTCAATAAGCCTGCAAAATATAGTTGGATAAATAAAATGGGAAATGAGAATGGAGAAGTAAAGCAAAACATTACAGAAAAATTGATTATATTATTTAGCGACAATAATTTTTTCATAGCTAGATACACACCTTCAATTCGACTATATAATAGCCCCTGTTTTTGCCTTCACTTTCATAATCGTGTTCGATTGTGTGTATTTCGAACAATAACTTTGATGGACCGGTATTCATAAAACATGTTTTTTAATGACGAACGATCGACGCTTTTTCGACCACTCGTAGGCAAATATCGCGAACAATTTGTTGAGTGTTTACAAGCCCTGTATACCCAGTTATACAGCGCGACAGCTGATTATCGACAATCCCAGAGTCGGGATCAGATTATTGAAAGTTTCCAGGAAGCGATACAAAGAGCTTGTGTGATGGACGAAGATGCAGACAATGAATTCGTCATTCATCATCGTGGAGAAAGAGAACAGGCAAGCTGGATCTTTAATCAATTAATCGAACACGGCTGGTTGGATCGATTACACGATCCCGTAACATTGCAAAGCACTTATGCATTCACCCGAGTTGGGCGCATATTCACGCAACCCATGGTCGATACAGCCGGTGGGCGATTTCGTACCCGTCACCGTAATACGCGAAATACCCGAAATGCACTGAGTTCCTTTTTAGAAAACGGTGAGGCCTACGACCTTCTTGATGCGTTTGAATACTCAGAACGAATTATTAGTGACTTTAGCGACGTTATCAGTGAACTGGATGAACGAAAGCGACAGCTAGTTAAGGAAGTTGAATCACAACAAGTGGTGCAGCGTGCCAGTGATGAGTTTTTTGATTTTATGGAAAAACGTTTTATGCCTGATCTATCTATCAGGTTGTCAGCGGATAGCGTAGAAAAGTATCGGGATGAGATTCAGATGCTTGTCACTGCTGCAAGGCGTAAGCGCAAAGAATTCAAAGTAGACGCTGAACGTGAGTTGAGAAAAGTCGCCCCCGAATTGATAACCGATCCAAAGCGTTCCCTCTATCTTATGGTCTTAGATGGTATAGAAAGCCGAATGCATGGTGCAGCTGAGGTAATGTTGCCAGCAATGCGTATTGCCTTAAACAGTTTTACGCGACGCGCAGATATTATTATACGCCAGCTCAGTTATTCAAACATTGGTGCACAGAATCGATTGGTTGAAATCTGCCAAAAACTTTCCGATCTTCCTCCAGAGGAGCAAGAGAAACAGTTGCAAGCAGCTGGCGAAAAACTGGCGGTGCTAAACACCGGATTGTCTGATCCCAATGCACTAAAAATTAATGCTGAGCGTGTGAGGCGCATTGTTAACACATCTGCTGAAGAACATGCTGAGATGGACAAGGAATCACGAAAAAGCCTCTTTATCCAGCAAACGATCGAACAAGCCTTTGCAGTGAATAATCAAGATATGGGGCAATATGTGTTGCAAGCATTGGGTGATGGAAAGTGTATTAGTAGCAAAATTCTGCCGGTAACTAATGCAAAAGAGCTGTTGATGAGTGCTCATGCTATTGATTTAGGTTCAGCAGGACACCAGTCCAGTGAATACCTATTTCAAATAGATGCCAGTGGCAAAATAATAGAGACTGAATATTTTTCTGAGAGTGATGAATTCATGATTGAATTAAAAGAGCGGGTTGAACATGCTGAGTGATGTTTTAAAAGATAAGCTGGCAAAGAATAATATGACTTTTGAAGATTTTCAGGAGCTAATGATTCGCTTGATGAACTACGGCGTGCTTTGTCGTACTGAGAGTCAAACTGAGCAATTGTTATATGATCGCTTCTTACGCATTACAGATTTAGTGCAGGATTATTTGAAGATTATCGGCATCAAAATTTATCACGATACACGTTTTGAATATATTCGATTATATCCACCAGGCAGTCTTATGCCGGGAATGGCAGAAGCCGAAGCACAGGCATTCTCAGGTAGTTTACGTACACGTATTACCCAAAATGAAGTCGCACTCATTCTGGTGTTGCGGACTCAATATGACAAGGCGCTACGGGAAGGCAATGTGGATGAGCATGGATATGTCGCTGAGTCGATGGAATCCCTGGTGATCGCACTACGAAATTTGTTGGGTCGTTCGCTGCCAGAAAAAATGACGGATCGCCGTCGTCTATTTCAAAGATTGCGTCAATTACGATTAATTCAGTACTCGCAAGATGAAGAGCTGGAAAGTGGCGACTCATGGATAAAAATTCATCCGATGATTGTGAGTTTTGTCGATGATGAAGCATTATTAGCGCTTGAACAAAATGCCACAGAAGAAACAATAGAAGAAACAACAGAAGAAGAAATTGTTGAGAGTACAGTAGTAGAGGGTGTAACTGAGGGTGTAGCGAATGTTTCTTAAACGATTTATATTTGTTAACTGGGGAAATATTCCAAGTTTAGAATTTAACTTCGGCCCAGTTAATCTATTTTCTGGTGGTAATGGCTCCGGCAAAACAACAGCAGCTGATGCACTGCAAACGGTAATGACAGCAGCACATGAAAATTTATTTCAATATAATCCAGGTCAAGATGAAACGACCCAACGCGGTCGAGGTGGTAAACGTGTGCGGACTCTGGCATCTTATGTTCTAGGCTGTGATGATGGAAG
>CALZJE010000145.1 GCA_945787715.1 uncultured Ectothiorhodospiraceae bacterium
TTCTACCTACACCAGAGTTCTGATGCTTTTTATCAACGGCAAGATCAGAAAGATAACAAGCATAATGAAAGTCCGTCATAGAACGAGCGATGCCTATGATCTTATCCCCATCCCAGGCAGAAACCACAAGATTGCTATTTTCTAACATGCCTTCCATACACTCACGATCATCAACTGGCCTACGCTTCCCAAGAGTTGATTCACGCAATAACTCAATAAATTGATCAGTTTGAATTGAAATATTTATTTTATATTCGATACTCATAACTTCCTTCAACAGCTAAGTAATACAACCTGAACCGTATGAATATTTTACTGTTTATTTTCAAGTTTAGTTTTTTCGGCCTTGCTTAACTTGGCAACCACTAATTCATACGAGCCATCAACTAGATCTGTCAGAATTTCATCATCTAATTCGCCAGCAAGCGAGATAGTTATCCAGTGCTTTTTATTCATATAGTAACCAGGAACCACCGACTCAAATTGACCGACCAAAACCTCACCGTCTGCAGGTGCACACTTAAGCGTTACCCTTGGGATTTCCTCTTTTTGTGAAACAAGGGCAAACATCTTTCCCATAACCTTGTACACCAGTGCTTCGGAACCAAAGGGATAACTTCCTTCCGCCCCTTTTAGCTTTGAAAGATATTTTTCAATTTTATTTTTTCTCAATGTTAGGCATCCATATTAGATAATTTATATTGGCCTAGCACCAACTGACGGCGGGGGCGGATTGGCCGAAGGCAATTATTAGGCAAGTTGCAGCACATAAAACACATAACCATAACTGCCTTCGGAGACTTGGAAAATTTCGATTTCTTTCAACGTCTCTTGAGCAAGGCCCTTTACTTCTGAATCTTCATGGTTAAGAAGAGATTCTGCTCTAGGTTTAAGCACATCATAATAATCCTCCACCCAAGACGCCTTCGGTAACACAACGGTATCTAGCACTCTATACCCCGATTCTATTGCTATACGAATATTTTCATCGTTTGTTTTCATATCAGGATAGCCGTTACAGAAAAATTCGCGGACTGCTGCAGGAACAGAACTGTTTAACCATGTGAGTTCAGTCACAACAACTAAGCCTTGAGGTTTCATTGCCGTTGCCCAACACCTCAAAGCATTAGAAAAACCAACATTATAAGCAGCGCCTTCTGACCATAAGAGGTCTATACCTTTAAACTCATCAGGAATATTGGCCATATCCATACAATGAGTTTTTATTAAGCCACTAACCCCCTCCTCTCTAGCCAATTCACTCAATTTATTCAGAAATGGTTCATATGTATCAACTGCATGAACTTGTGATTTTAATTCTTTTGCCAGCACTAGCGTTTGACGACCCGCGCCACAACCCGCATCGACGATAAGATCAAACTCTTTTTTGGGAAGCCTTCTTAGAACAGCTAGAGTGTAAGAATCATCTCCTGGCCCAAGTTTCCTCATACCCCCAAACAAAAGGTCAATAGAATTGTATTCCATACTCACGGCCTAATTGTTCGCCAACGTTGATGGAGTGGTGCCTGCGGGCAGGCACAGTTGGAAACAGTGTTGATGAACGAACTCAACAAACCTAAAAATAAGAATCTCGGTAGCAGATCACAACCACCACCCTTGTTATGAATTTATTGGCCGCATTGCCTATTAAAATCTGCTACATCAAGCCAGCCTTCACTAGACTTGCAAGGATCATACTTATGGTAAATTTCCTGAACTTCGCCAGAATTATAAAAATCGTTGCATTTCATAATCTGCAACGACCCCCCACTTTTACTCATATAGTCTTTGGCAAGCCAAACGTCTACACGATTTCTCAATTCTTGATATGCATCAAGCGAGATATTTCCATGTTCCATATACCCATTAGCAGACCGGTTAGCATCTTCTTTCACTTCATTAGCATTAAAAGAACTGCCTATGCATATTGAATATGCATAGTTATAAAAATTAATATTTTCCAAGTTTTTTGTATTGCCTTTATTGGCTGTGCAACCAATCAAGGTGGATATCATTGCAATTGTAATTAATCTTCTAATTTCCATAAGTATGCCTTTTGTGATAATGGGAAATAACATTTATCAGAACAATGAGAGCCATCCCATATAGTTGCATGACCCGTAGCATCTCTCCATGCATCAACCTCAAAGACAAGTATTCCTTTATGCTTAGAAAACGATATTTCAGTTGGTTTCTTAAACGTTACATCAGGATCACCGAATTTCATTCTCAAAAACTTGATTAAAGTGTAAACTTTATATATGTACCAGCTACCATCTTTACCTGAAACTGTTTGTGCATTTATATAAGGTATTTTAACCCCATTCCTATTCAGCACATAACTAAGTCGAATTGCACATGCGTTTTCAAACCTACCTTTACCTACAGGAACCTCATTGATATTAAAATCGACTTTTCCTCCGATTTTAGTTCCGACAGCTGAAACACCTTTCCCAATGTCATCATATACCTCTCTAAATGATATTTTAGCTAACGACAGTTTTGGTCTAACCTGAGGCATAGTTTCTCCTAAATATATTTAATGCATAATAGCTGGACAACCAAGACTCCATGTCTCATTACCCATTTTTAGGCGTTAAATTTATGGATAAAGTTGCCAATATTTTTAACCTTTCCATTTTCTATTTCAACGCCTTCATTTATTAGCAGGGTTGATTTTTTATCAGAACCTAATGCGTATTGACCAATAGACCCATCACTTCGAACAACTCTATGGCAGGGTATTACAAATAAATTCTTGTTTTTTGCCATTGCGTTTCCAACAGCGCGCCATGCTTTTGTGTTTAATGCCCGTGCCATTTCACCATATGTAGTGACTTTACCTTCTGGAATAAGCTGAAGTAATTGGTAACATTTTTCATTGAAACTAATGTCGCTATTCATATTGTTTACTCCTTTTTGTGTCTATTTTCGTGGGTAGGCCGGACACCAACAGCTGGATAACCGAGACCCGATATCTCGTTATTCATTTTTAGGCATGTGCTTAGAACATTGTATTGTTATTAGCAGATATTTCAGGGACTACTTGAAGCACATCCCAGTGCTCAACAATTTTTCCATTCTCATCAAACCTAAATATGTCGATTCCTGCGTAGTCACTATCACCCGGCCATTCTTGATGGCAGTGTAAAACGACATACTCGCCCTCGGCAATTACGCGCTCAAAGTGGACACGTTTTCCTGGGTATTCGGATGCCATTCTTTCAAAATATTCGATAAAGGCCTCCTTCCCGTCCGCAACGTGAGGATTGTGTTGAATGTATTCTTCTCCAGCATACTTTTCGATCGCTTCTATTGGCTTACAGTCGTTGAACATCAAAGAATAGAACTCTGTAGCAGATTTCTTATTTTCTTCGATCATAGTATTCATCCCATTTTTTGGTAATTAAACTTATGCCCAACGCCAGTGGTCAAGCTGACAGTCCTCCGCGGTGTTCGTTTATGCTTAATAGCACAAGCATCACAACGCTGCGACCTGTTAGCTTGACCGATTTTGTTAGGAATTTTTTATTTCTCCAGACAACGATAAATACCTAATATTAGATAGCGACTGTATACTATCTATGACTTCTGTAATTATAGATAACCGATTTTTAAAGTATTCCGCAGTTAAATCTGCTTTTTCAAGTTCACCAATGATGTTTACTATTGGAGCATTAATTTCTGGGGTTAGGTAAATTCTGTACCTGTGATGAGATTCACTTAGCCCTAACATATATTCTTCGATTTTCGGATGAAAATGCGCTAGAAATTCTTCAGGTGTTTTAAAGAGTTTATTTTCAATGGCTATAACCATTGAATTAGTAACATCTGATAGCCGACATAAATTGTATATAATTTCCTCAATAGCACTTAAGGCTTTCACTCGTATATGTTCTGTTTGCTTTGCCGCTTCCTCAGCTTTAAGTGCACGTATTCTGGAGCTATAACTAAGTGACAATGCAACCAACGAAATAAGCAATGAGAAAAATCCAGTTATAAGGGCAACAACAACTTCATTACTCACCTCCTTTGCATCGCGTTTGTGATGCCTAACAGCTGGATAGCCAAGACCCCATGTCTCGTTATCCATTTGTAATTTCATCTACTGTAACACTCACTCACCGTACCAATCAGTGACTTACTATTTCCGTATCACGTTATTCATTTCAAGTAAATATGACACTGACACTAATCCATAAGTTTGATGCTGGGTATCATCCCTATCTACCGCATACCGGAAATTGTTAATTGAGTTATGGCATTTAACTAATACATCTTGATCAATCAGCCCGCTCTTCATTCCACCCCCCCTTAAAAAATTTCA
>CALZJE010000146.1 GCA_945787715.1 uncultured Ectothiorhodospiraceae bacterium
TAGTATTGATTCGTAAAGTGAAATATATTTGTTGGAAATAGTGTCAGGGAGAAACTCGTCAGAATTGATTTTTCCTTCGTTCCCCAGTTGATGAGCAAAATTCCTGTTGTTATAGAGTTTTAATACAGCTTGAGCTAGCTGATGATCATTTTTAGGTTCGACTAACAATCCATTTTGTTCATTCTTAATAATATCAGGAATACCATCAACATTATTTGCAACAATGGGTAAAGAAAAGTCCATAGCATCAAGAAGTATTGAGCCCAAACCTTCTTCCAAGGATGGAAATATAAACATATCAAATGCTGCCATATAATCACCAACATTATTGATGAAACCGGTGAAAATTACGTTAGGCAATCCTTTGGCTTGTTGTTTTAATTCTTCTTCATCAGCACCGTTGCCAACGAGCACAAATATAATGTTCGGATGCGTTTTTTCAAGTTCTGCAGCAATATTGATAATATGCTGCTGACCTTTGTGATGCTTGGCTAAAGCGCCAACATGACCAACGACAAATTTTCCTTCAAAGTTACGTTTTAGTTGTTGAATATTGGATTCCGTTACCGATAGTCTGCTTTTCATTGAGGGGATGATTGTCGTGTTGATGTTGTTAAATCTATTTTTTAAGACATCTGCTATCGCACGAGATAAAGCGACACTTACACTAGCATTGGTATAGATAGCACGTGTAAATGAATTGTCTTTCGGTAAATTAGGGACTCTACGCGTAATTAAATAAGGTATTCCATAGCGTTTATGTGCAAGCAGTGCAAAATGTGCTGCTTTTGCATCGTGAGCATGGAGTAAATCACTCATAAGACATTTTTTAAGAGAAAAGAAGAATGGTCTGTTGATACCTTCTATCTGGATATTTTCTCCAGCGACTCTTTTTGCAAGCTCTGAATTCTTCGGGCAGATCAATGTTTGTTTGCCTATTTTTCCAGCTAACTGTTCTACTAGCAACTGAGTTTGGCGCTCACCGCCGCGGAATCCTTTAGCAAGGTTGACATGGGTAATTTTCATTTTAGGGCTATCAGTGCTTTATTAGATTCTATTTAGTAGAATATCTGATCTGAAAAAGGTTTTATATTATAATGTGAACCTAGTGTTATTCATATTTTTTCGCGTGAATATATAATGGCGCAAATTTATACTCCTGTATTGCAAGTCATAGAGAAGGCAAAATTCATAAATGGAATGGGCAGACGTCAGGGAAAGAGATCCAATTTTTTTAAATTTTGGAGGTCGGGGAGATTGCCACCCAAAACCTAACTATGAAAATTATATTTGTGTGAACTTTGAGCCTAACGATGAGTTTTCAGTTGCGCACGATTTAACCAGCGCCATCCCTTTACCTGATAACTCTGTTGAACGTATATTATCCGAGCATTTTTTTGAGAAATTAACCGTTGAGGAGATCGAAGATCTTCTCGCAGAGAGCTTTCGGATTTTAAAGCCTGGTTCAATGCTGCGAATAGCGGTGCCGGATTATGATAGCCCGAGAAACTTGCAATATCTTGAGCAGGGGCATGACCCAACGTACTCTGATCGAAAAACGCTTACGAACTATCCTTTGTTGAAGAAGCTGACTGACGCTTCACCTTTTATCAAAGTTAAATATTATCAATATTGGAATGGTGATAATTTTGTCTATCGAAAAATAGATTACTCGAAGGGAATGATTAAGCGGACCGCTGATAATGATCCGCGTAATTTTCGTAAAGGCTTTTTTGCAAAATCATTGGGTATTTTTCAAGATTTCGCTTTTCTTGTTAGAAACAGAATGATGATCACAAAAAATGAAGTATTGGTTCAACCAGGCCACCCCCTAAGAATGACGAGCATCGTCATTGATTTAGTTAAATAGCAATCAAAATAACCGCAGTTGTTCGGAATCTATCTATGCATTTAAAACTTCCTGAATTCTCAAAATCAAATGTCCTTGTGGTTGGCGATATTATGCTTGACCATTATTGGCAAGGTAGTACATCCCGTATTTCGCCAGAGGCTCCTGTACCTGTCGTTCATGTCGGTAGTGAGGAGTATCGTCCCGGTGGGGCGGCAAACGTTGCATTAAATATTGCGGCTCTCAATGCAAAAGCGATGTTATTGGGTGTGACTGGCGACGATCGATCTGCCAATGTTTTACAGGAATTGCTGGAAGAGAAAGGTGTCGATTGTCAATTTATTAAGCAGAATGATGTGGAGACGATTACCAAGCTTCGAGTTATTAGTCGACAACAGCAGTTAATTCGTTTGGATTTTGAAAAAGATTTGGCTCGTGTGGATGCTGATGCATTGATTGAAAAATATAAAGAGCTGTTGCATTCTGTAGATGTTGTGGTCTTATCTGATTATGGGAAAGGGACGCTGCAATGTGTCGATCAACTAATTCCGCTCGCTCGAAAAGCGGGGAAAAAGGTACTTGTTGATCCTAAAGGTAGTGATTTTTCAAAATATAAACACGCTTCCCTCATCACACCCAATTTTGGTGAGTTTACTGCTATTGCTGGGCAGCATGATGACGATGAAGAAATTGTACGAGCAGCGATTAAGTTAAAAGACGAACTTGATCTAGAGTCGATGTTAGTGACTCGCGGTGAACATGGGATGACTCTAATTGATGAAAATGATAGTCCTACTCATTTAACCGCTCATGCGCGTGAGGTTTTTGATGTTACCGGTGCAGGCGATACAGTTATTTCGGTGATTGCTGCAGCGTTAGCTTGTGGTGAAACATTAGTGGATTCAACGGCAGTGGCAAATATAGCCGCAGGTATTGTTGTCGGTAAGCTGGGAACTGCGGCGATTACTGAATCTGAATTGCGTCTCGCACTTAAGGGTGAGCAAGAGCATGACTTGGGTGTTGTTTCGAAAGAGACGTTGCTTGCTGCAGTAGCGGATGCAAAAATCCGAGGTGAAAGAGTTATTATGACCAACGGTTGTTTTGATATCTTACATGCTGGGCATGTTTCCTATCTCGAGCAAGCTAGACAGATGGGCGATCGTTTGATTGTCGCTGTAAACAGTGATGAATCGGTAAAACGCTTGAAAGGTGAGAAGCGTCCTATTGTCCCACTTTCTCAGCGCATGGCAGTGTTAGCAGGCTTGGCAAGTGTGGATTGGGTTGTCTCGTTTTCAGAAGATACCCCTGAGAGTTTGATCTGCGATGTGCTACCGGATGTATTGGTAAAAGGTGGCGATTATAAAGCAGAAGATGTTGCTGGTTACTACTGTGTCAATGAAAATGGTGGTCGTGTTGAGATACTGCATTTTCTGGAAGGTTGTTCCACCTCTGATATTGTCTCCAGGATTCTTGAAACACATTAACTCAAGTTTTGGAGTTCAAATCCAGTTTAGAGGCAATAGCCACAGTATACAGCGAATATAAAAGACGCTGTAAATGCATCCATGCACGCTCAATGTCAGCATCCATGCTGCCAATACTTTTATATTCGCTGCATACCATGTCTATTGCTACTATATAGGAGTAGCTTGAACTCCGAAACTTGAGCATTAATTTATCTTAAAAAAATCAGTACTGCATCGACGAATTGCGAAATTGAAGTCCTTGATGAGTTTTGTTTAGAGTAAAGTTCATGAATTATCCGGGTTTGCAATCAATAAACCCGGTTTTCCAAAATTAATTTGTTCGCAGCTTGATAAAAACCCAATAACTTTTTTTCTGCAGCATCCACGTTTGCCTGATCAGACAACGTTTTCTGAAAGACTCGGTTTGATAAGTTATGGCTCAACCACTGATTGTCATCGATATAATTAATCACATCGCCAGTCACAGAAAAAGAAAATCGATCTTTTTTGTTTTCAAAAAGAGAGCGGCCCATACTGCTATGCTCCACATTCCAGTTAGCCATCTCAATGATGGTTGGCATTAAATCCAATTGATTGCCAATGTGGGTTTCTATTTTACTGGGTAATAAGCTGGGTGAATAAATAATAAGAGGAACATGAAACCGTGTTCTTAAGTTATTTGCATTCACACCAAAGCGACTAATGTGATCTCCGGTGATTACAAAAATGGTGTTGTTGAAATAGGAAGAAGCACGTGCTTCTTTAATGAACTCACCTACTGCCCAATCGAGATAATAGAGGGTATTTAAATATTTGTTTCGATCGCTATTGGTTGGATTTATTTCCCATTTTTGATCGGGTACTCGCCAGGGATTATGTGTTGTAGACGTAAAAATGTAACCAATAAACGGCTCCTTCGCTTTTTTAAATACATCAGCAGAAAATTGAAGTGTGTCATGATCCCAAGTCAATATGGAATGAACCTCTGTTACTGGTTTGCATGAAATAGGTTTCATAGCCTTGTGTTTTTGCAAGCGATCCTAAGAAGCTGAGACGATTCTGCTCCAGACCTTTACCGATATAGGGTTGACCAGGTAAGGTAGGAATACCTGCTAACGTGGCAGCCAAACCATCCATACTGCGCTGCCCGGTTGCAAAAAAATTGGTGAAAGTAATACCATTCTTTGCCATTTCATCCAGAACCGGTGTAGAGCCAAACGGTTCAAGTTGATCGAGCTTACGTAAATAATCGAAATGAATAGCATCGAAGCTTTCAATCAGTAGAAAAACAATATTAGGTTTTTTGTCAGTGCTAATTGGTGATGATCTTAATAGGGGTCGCTGATTATCAAGCGTTTGTTCTTTATCTAAAAGTGTGTTGTTTTTTAAAATCGCGAGTGCTTCATCATCATCCATAAATTGAATATTTTTGGGTGCAGAACTACGAAACGCATGAGTCGCTGCAAATGCGCCATTGAGTGTGAGATAACCTTGCGCCGCTGAGCCGGTGGAAAAAGCATCGGTAGCACGAACAGGTTTGTATTGAAAACCTCCCCGACCTGCAATGACAAGACAAACAGAGACCAGTGCAATAACTGAATAACGAATAATCGGTTTATGTTCAGAACGAACGGGCTTGTGGAAAATTGTTTTCCATAATTTTGCGAGAATTAATGCAACGATGACAAACGCAAGTAAGCTGAAACCATGATCTGTTATTGCAATGTCAATCATCAGGTTGGCGTCTTCGGTGATCAGGTGAATTTCAGGGCCAATATGTCGTCTTACAAATCCAAAATAGATAAAGTCAGCAATAAGAATAAACGTGAGAAACAGAATAGAGGTAAATATTGTCCAGAGACAGAATCCTTGCCAAAATTTTGTTCTTGCCCAGCCAAAAGGTAAAAGAGTTAAAAGTAATGGCAGGCCAATAAACAAGCTGATTGTAGAGGCATCAAATCTTAATCCATGTAGAAATGCATATGCAATCTGGGAATAGCTAAGTTCATGAAAATCATCATAATAGACAGTGAGTAATCCAAAGCGTAAGGCAATGAACGGCACAAAACAGAGTAGCAATATGGTGATAAAGCGTTTGTAAGGATTGATAGCGAGCATATACAGGAGGAAACGGCGTTAATTATTAACCATAAAAGTCGCCTATGTTACCATAGTGGCAACGAAACCCAGAATCTAAAAAGGTGCAAAAGTGATTGTAGTAACCGGTGGCGCAGGTTTTATTGGTAGCAATATTGTAAAGCGACTCAACGAACAGGGTAAAACAAATATATTGGTTGTTGATGACCTTTCTGATGGCACCAAGTTTCGCAATATTGCTGATTGTGAAATTATGGATTACATGGATAAACAGGATTTTCTTGAAAAAATTGAGGAAGGCACTGGTTCTGAAAGTAAGGGTTTAGATGGAGGGGGATTTGAAGAAGAGTTGGAAGTGATTTTTCATGAAGGCGCTTGTTCTGCAACAACGGAATGGGATGGCCAGTTCATGATGGACATCAATTATGAATATTCCAAATCTTTGCTTCACTACTGCATTGATCAAAAAGTACCTTTTATTTACGCCTCATCGGCATCGGTTTATGGTGATGGGCAAATTTTCTCAGAAACCAGAGAGTATGAGAAGCCGCTGAACGTTTATGGCTACTCGAAATTTTTATTCGACCAATATGTTCGTCGTTTAAAACCGCAAATCGAATCACAAGTGGTTGGGCTACGCTATTTCAATGTGTATGGTCCTCGTGAGCAACATAAAGGCAGCATGGCCAGTGTTGCATTTCATTTTAATAATCAAATCAAAGCGGGCGATGTAGTAAAGCTATTTGAAGGCTGTGATGGTTATGAGAATGGTGAGCAACGCCGGGACTTCATTTTTGTGGGTGACGTGGTAGATGTCAATCTATGGCTTTTTGAAAATCCACAAGTTTCAGGTATTTTCAATTTGGGTACTGGCCGTAGCCAGAGTTTCAATGATGTCGCGAAAGCCGTAATTGCCTGGCACGATAAAGGCGCCATCGAATACATTCCCTTTCCTGAAAATCTCAAAGGTCGTTATCAAAGTTTTACTCAAGCTATCTAGATTGGATTAATGCTTAACCAAGTTTACGTTTTTTAACAGGTGATGGTGCAGTTTCTCTAATTGAATCATCACTTCCTCTGGCTTTATTTGTTTCATTACTTCTTCGCCATGTGCCCTGATTCCCCAGGGTAAATGATCAACGGGTTTTTTATATTCGTTTTTAATGGATTCTGGGTAATGATTGATTGTCCACTCTTGCCAATCATAAGGACCTGTTTGAAACGGATTAGTTGCTCCATGTATAGCGATGACAGGTGTATTTACTGCGGTTGCAATATGTGCCGGGCCGGAGTCGGAAGTGATTAAGATTGTCGTTACATGCAGTAAAGCGACGAGTTCTTTTATGGATGTATCACCAATCAGGTTTGTCATTGGATGAGAGGTTGATGATTCAATGATTTTTCCTGCTTGCTGTTCCTCTTCACTTTTCCCGCCGCAAAGAACAACCTGATAACCAAGTTTTTCTATCGCAAATTCAGCGACTTTTGCATAGCCTTCTGCGTACCAGTTTCTATATACACGCTTCGAAGGGCTTGAGCATGGATTGATTGCCAGTATCGGCGTTCGTAAATCCAACTTCTCTAAAACTGTATTTTTTGCAGCAGTATTAATAGGAAGATCCCACTTTATGTGAGTTTCCAAACCTAAGTATGTAGTGAAATCGAGAAAACTATCAACCTGATGTTGCCGTACATTACCAGATATATGCTGATTTGTGACAAGACTATGTAGCTCTTTGGCGCGAGCTTTATCGTAGCCTAATTTTATTTTTGCCTTAATGAAAAGGCTTGCGATATTTGATCTAAGAGACGTTTGCATATGCATTAATAGATCAAATTTGTCGTTTTTTAATGCTTTCCCTAAATCAGTAAATGCTTTGAATCCGAGGCTCTTGTCGAAAATGACAAACTTGATGTTGGGAATATCGCTCAGAAGTTGATATTCTATTTTTCCAACAATCCAGGTTATTTCTGTATCAGGCCAGGCAGCCTGAATAGTATGGAGCATTGGTAAAACATGACACACATCACCTAGTGCAGAAAGGCGTAAAATGCAGATTTTTTTTGGTGGAGCTGGAAATAGGTTCTGCATTAATTATTGATTACTCAACTTCCACTTCGGGCTTATTTTCTGGTTTTATTTCAAAATATTTAGTCGTTTTCTT
>CALZJE010000147.1 GCA_945787715.1 uncultured Ectothiorhodospiraceae bacterium
CAGCCAAGATTTAATCTGCGAATTGATGAATCCGGCGCACCAAGTTTCGCTGATATCATTAAAGAAGAAGATTCCACTACTCAAGAAGTAGAAGGCAATAATGCCGAAGAAGCGGCTATGCCAAGAGTGGTGATTCAGTTATTTCACGTCTCTGGTGGGCAATTTATATTTGAAGATCGCTCTATTGCCACACCGTATAAACAGTCTATCGATCCGCTCAACTTTAAACTTGTCGATTTTTCTACGCTTCCTGAGAAAGAAGGGCCTTACGGTATTCATATTGAATTACCTGATGGTGGACAAGTCCGCTGGCAGGGTGAAGTATCAGTAAACCCTTTGCGTTCTGAAGGAAACCTGGAATTAGACACTCTTCCACTCGACACAGCGTGGCGATATGTTCAGGATCAGTTACGTTTTTCCCTTGATTCAGGTTTTCTCTCCGGCAAACTCAATTATAATTTTCAAATGGGAAGTTCTGGTCCAGAGTTTTCTACCAGCGATGTTCAATTAGGACTCAATGCCATTGAGATCCGCGATAAAACACATCAAGAAAATAATATCGAGTTTCCTAAAATATCACTTTCCGGTGGCCGTTTTGATTTGCGGCAACAAACTGTGCATATCGATGAATTCGCGATAGAAGGCGGCAAGATTGATACTTTTATGAATGAGGATGGCACATTACATCTTGCACAACTATTTACCCCATTGGAATCAAAGACGGTGCCGAAAGCAGAACAAGATGCTCAAGGAGTTGACGCCGAAACGAAAAAATCAGCGCCATGGTTTTTTGAATTAGATCGCGCATTGATAAATTCTTTTAATATTCGATTTGTTGACCGCGCAACTGAACCAGACGCCGAAATCCGTTTGGATGATATCTCCATTGCTTTAACAGATATCACCAACCAAGCCGATGACCGTTTTGGGCTGCATGCTAGCCTGAAGTTAAATGATGAAGGGCTGCTGAAAATTACTGGTGAGGTTGGTGCTATTGCCCCCATGGCAGACTTGTCATTAGACATAAAAACACTTCCCCTTACAGATTTTCAAGCATATCTCAATCAAGCTACCAATATAGGGCTGGTATCGGGTAATGCTTCTTTAAAAGGAAATTTTCTTTTTAAAGAATCTGAAAAAGATGCAAACATAAAACTCTCAGGCCAACTGGATATTTCCGACTTTGTCTCTGAAAACCGCATGGTTGGTGGGAAAGTCGCTTCGTGGAAAACTCTAATACTCGATGGTATTGATTTGAAGCTACAACCAAATCAACTTGATATTGATTCAATCACCTTAGACCGATTGCGCGGACGTATCGCAATCGCTAAAGATGGAGAAATCAATGTCGCCAGTTTAGTAAAAACTAGCGATACACCTCCACCTGTTAAAGAAGAAACAGCAGCAAAACAACCCGCTGAACCATTTCCAATGTCTGTTGGTGTTGTGTCGCTAAAAAATGCTGCTGTATCTTTTACCGACAGCACCGTCAAGCCGCGTTTTTCTTCGCGCTTAAATAAAGTTAAAGGCTCAATAAAAGGATTGTCGTCAGAAAACCTTGCTCGTGCAGATGTAGATATTTCCGGTCGAATTGATGATTACGCAACACTGTTAGTAACCGGACAAATCAATCCTTTGAGTGAAAACTTATACACCGATTTGAAATTAAAATTCAGCAACTATGACATGGTGTCTTTAACACCATACACAGGGCGCTATATCGGCAATGCAATTGATAAAGGCCGAATGTCATTTGATCTGAACTATCTGGTCTCCGAGAAAGATCTGAAAGGAGAGAACAAGGTTCTACTAAACCAGTTTACCCTGGGCAAAACAATCGAATCTAAAGATGCTGTTAATTTACCGATAGGGCTCGCCATTGCTTTGCTGAAAGATACAAAAGGCATAATTGATATCGATGTTCCTGTCGGTGGAAATTTGGATGACCCCGAGTTCCGATTAAGTGGAATGATATTTAGTGCTCTAGGTAATGTCATTACCAACATCGCTGCATCACCATTTAAGATGTTAGCTAAGTTAGCAGGTGGTGGGGATGACATGGACAATGTATTATTTTTACCTGGCGGATTGGAACTTCTACCGGAACATAATAAGCGATTAGAAACACTCAGCAAAGCGCTCATGCAAAGACCTCAGCTTCTGCTTGAGGTGCGTGGACAATATGATACAAAACGTGACAAATTTGTACTGCAAAAACAAAAACTGCATGCGCAGTTAAAAGCTAGCGAAGAAGCACCACCTAAAGATATGCCCCTAGATTCGCTGGAAGTTGCCGTTTTAGAAAAACATTATATTGGAAAAGCTGGAGCTGATGCGATTACTGCACTTAAAAAAGAAAACAGTAAAGTAGAAGAAGGTGCTGCTGAAGACGCACCTAAAGTACTTGATGAGCCCAAATATAAAACAGCATTGCTCCAATCATTAATCACCATGCAAGCAGTTAGTGATGATGAATTAAGAGACTTGGCCAGATTGCGTGCCGATACCGTTCGCAATCACTTCGTGAATGTTGGGGGCCTTGATGCTAATCGTATTTTTGTTTTAGAAGCGGCTAGCGATGAAAGTGATATAAAAGAGGGCGTTGTAACTCAGTTTATGCTTACGGCAAACTAGATTTCAGCAACTCGATTACGCCCAGCTTCTTTTGCTTGATACATTCCTTTGTCAGCCAGTTTAATCATCTCATTGAACGAGGATGAAAGACTGGTCGTGACTCCAATACTCACACTAATATTCAGTTTCTTATAGTTCGCTTCAATTTCAATTTTTTCAATCGCTTTACGAATACGTTCAAATATTTGAAAAGCATCTTCCAATTTCTTAATCACTGCTAAACATACAAATTCTTCACCACCAAATCGTGAAACTATATCTCCAGTACGAAGTCCAGCTTTTAATGTCTTAGCTATGCTAACAAGTACTTTATCACCAACATCATGGCCATATTCGTCGTTAATTTTTTTGAAAAAATCAGCATCAATCATTGCAACAGCTATACATATTGACTGGCGAACTGCATTTGAATACATCACCTCGCCCATTTCAATGAGACTCCGTCTATTATTAACTCCCGTTAAATAATCAAATGATGCACTTGCATTAATAGTTTTAACAAAACCAATCATGCTTGTGTTTTGATGAACACGACAATAGAACTCATTCACGATAAATGGTTTTGTCATATAATCGTTGGCACCTGTCTTCAAAAGTTTAACAATTAGTTCGTTATTATCTTGTGAAGATAATCCAAGTATTGCCATTTCCTCTCGTCTGTAATTTTTACGTATCTCCTCAATAAGAGACAATCCGTCCATATTCGGCATATTGTAATCAGTAATCACCAAACTAATTTCAGGATGTTTATTAATGACAGCTAATGCTTCCTTTCCATCTGCAGCTGTCAGAACAGAAAAACGAAGATTACCTAACAAGCGAGCTAGGTATTCGCGAAAAGTTATTGAATCATCAACTGCCAATACCTTTACAGTTTGGTTGTTGTATATATTCTTAACCGTTGATGCTAGATATTTAATATCACTGGGATTTCGCTTAACGATATAATCAATTACCAATTCAGAATTCATTGTTTGTTTAATTGCAGAGTTTATTGAACCTGTAAGAATAATGACGGGAATGCCTTTTTTTTGAACGAAATCTACAATTTCTCCATTCGGAGCATCTGGAAGATTAAGGTCTAGTACAGCGCAAAGATAGCTATCGTTCTCATCCAACAATTTTTTTGCGTCAGAAAAACATGACGCGAATACAGGTTCTATGTCTGATGTGGCCAGGATTTCGGTAGCGATCAAACCTCTAATAGAAACACTATCATCAACAATTAAAACTTTATTTATGTAGTCCATTAAATCTCCATAAAAATTCACTAACGAACGAAAAAATGTTGGTGTTAATCATATATTCTTTAAATTTATTCACTTAACGCAAGAAAATCAAAAGTGAGATATCATAATTTTTAAATAGAACAACTAATGATCAAAAAGACTGACATGATCTAAATACCCCATGCTTCCCTGCCTGAACAATATTGAGAATGTTAATCTGGGGCAACTTATGAGAAACAATCAAATCATGCAAAATAATATCCATTCCTACAAAACTCGAATTATTTTTTTTCTCCAAGCCAAATCATATGACGGCCACCCCCATGGCGTCCTCTGGCCGGGGCACGAATTTCTTCTACTTTAAAACCTGCATGCTGTAGTCTTTTGCTGAAGCGG
>CALZJE010000148.1 GCA_945787715.1 uncultured Ectothiorhodospiraceae bacterium
GTACATCGGCAGGAGGAGCTAGACCCAAGGCTGTTATAGCAATGGATAAGCAAGGCAATGTTCGATCTGGTCAAGCTAAGGCTCCAGCTGACTATGACTATTGGCTTCTCAAATTTGATGGCGTTACTGATCTGGAGTTGGGTGAACCCAGAGGCTACGGGCGAATCGAATTTGCATACTATTTAATGGCAAAAGCAGCAGGTATAAAAATGACTGAGTGCCGGTTGTTGGAAGAAAACGGTCGCGCACACTTCATGACAAAACGATTTGACCGGGTGAATTATAAAGCTTCATATGCAATCCCTTTGCGGTATTGCGCATTATGATTTTAATATGGCAGGTGCATATAGTTATGAACAAGCTTTCACTGTTATGCGTAGATTGCGTTTAAGTAAAGCTGAAGCCGCCGAACAATTTAGGCGTATGGTATTTAATATTGTTGCTCGCAATCTTGATGACCATACCAAAAACATTTCTTTCTTGATGACACCTGATGGTAAATGGAATTTATCGCCAGCATACGATGTGACTTATGCACACAATCCTGCTGGAAAATGGACAAATCAACATCAAATGAGCGTCAATAATAAGCGTGATCATTTCACCCGGAAAGATCTTACTACCATTGCTGATTCCATTAGCCTAAACAAGGCGGAACAGATTATTAATGATGTTGTTAGTGCAGTAGATAAGTGGCCTGAGCTTGCTAAATCAGCTGGTATAAAACCTGAAGTGAGCAAGGAAATTAAAATCAATCATCGGCAATTATAATAAATCTGGTTTGCTTTGCAAAATGAGTAAGTCGATTTGGAATTCATGTTTTCTTCCTTTAATCCTTGTCTTCAAATCGGGTTCAAAATGTTGCAGATCAGGCTCGTAAACCGTAACAACAAAACAAACTCCACCAACAAGGACTACGGCTATTAAAAACGTGAATAGCACGAGATCCGATCCCCCTCCATAATCAAGTAGCTTGAAAATGGTTTATCATCAAGGTACTCGTAATTAATTTCGCCCTTGTCGATAATTTCTCTAACTTCTTGTCGAGTAATGCTTCTATCAGACATTCGCTGTTGTGTAGGGAAGCCATCTCGAATATATGCATTTGATTTAGTTGTACCTCTTTACATACCAGACAATTTCAAACCCAGCCTTTCAAATTACTTGGTCAGACTATGGCTGAGTTTATAATGTTTGTTAGTTTAATGACAAATTATGAGTTCCATCCAAGACCGTAACAAGCACAGACCTTGCTGTTTTTATCTCGTTTAGTTCTATGAGAGACACCTCTCCATCCTCACCTAAAATTCCTTTTATAAAGTAGCTCCTCTCAAGCTATTTCCTATAAGTCGCACCCTTATGCCCACTTTATTCCCCATACATTTCGGTAATTGTTTGGCGAAGCAAGGCTGCATTCTGGTTCGTCAATTTGTCTATTTTTTTTATCAACCTACTTTTTGAAATGGTACGAATTTGATCAACTGCTATTTCAGCTTCTTTTTTAGCGCAATTTATTTGGATTCTACTTCGCCACATTAGATGCAGTTTTGTAGTAAGTGGACAAACGACCAAGGTATTGAGCGTGTTATTCATCGCATCATCACTTACAACAACGACTGGCCTTGTTTTATTTATTTCTGAACCCAGAGTTGGATCCAGGTTAGCAAGATAAATCTCATACCTTTTTATTTTCATAAGTAGTCATCTTGATTAATATCAAGGTCTTGCCAATCGGACCATTCATTTTCTTCTTGTGCCATCTGTTTATACGTGTCTTCCCAACTAAGCTTACCCTGGTTAGCTGCGTGTAATAGGATACCCTCTTTTAGCTCTTCGAGTATTACAAGTTCTCCAAGACCATATTTTGATACAAGTTTTTTGGGAAGTCGTATACCTTGTGAGTTACCAATCTTTATTAATTTAGCTCGCTCGCTCATGATTCCACCTTATCAATCTCATTAATCAATAGTATATACTGTAATTACTTTTATTCAAGTGCTCATAAATTCAGATATTCCTGACGCTTATTTCATGTATGTTCATATGAAAATATTTAGTTGCATAGATGCGTCTGTTTTCATTGATTTTTAAGCTCTTCTAATTCCAGGCGTAAAGTGGATACTTTTGCATTATTTCTGGCCTTAGCTTCATTATGGATTGGAAATATTGTATTTGATAAGTATTGACTTGTTATGATCAGCTTAACAGTGCACCATTTTAAAAACATGTACATATAAGGAAAATTTTCCATGAAAGCTATTTGTTGCACAGCCTTAAACCCCAATTTAGCTAAGACTAAGGAGAGTATATGCGACGACCATGAACCAATTGTGATTATTAGAAAGTAATGAACGTTCTGTCGTAATACTATCGCTTGAGGATTACGAAGCATTAGAAGAAAGAGCACATCTTTTACGTAGCCCAAAAAACATGAGGCGATTAATCGAGTCTGTTTCTCGACTTGAAAATGGGGAGGGGAAACCTAAGGAACTGCAAGATTGAATCTGATTTTCGATGATAATCCCTGGGAAGATTATATTTACGGGCAGAAAACAGATAAGAAAATGGTTAGACGCCTAAATTTAGTTACCTGCCTCTAAACAAAACTCAGCTTAATGTGGATTTGCCAGAAACTGGAACGCAATTTTGAAGACACAATAACCATCCATGGTGTTTGACGCCGACATCCATGTCGGCGACACTTCTAAATAGCGCTCCAGCCACTGACAAATCAGTATATTAATGCTAGCTGAGTTTTGTTTAGAGGCAGGTTTAGTTATTAAGGATATCCAGCGCTCACCTTTCGAGGGAGTAGGAAAACCCGAACCTTTAAAGTATGCCTTATCTGGCTATTGGTCTCGACGGATTAACGATGAGCATAGAATTGTTTACAAAATAGTTTCTGAATCTGTTTACATTACTCAACTTCGATATCATTATTGACAGCAGGCGAAACTGCAAAATAATATCAAAATCTCCCGTTTTATTTTACAACACCAGTCAATCAAATATTGGAAGTAGGGGAATCAGAAAAATGAAACATGCTGTTGATATTATAATGATGATAATTCACCCCTTGCCTCCTCAAGCACTTTAAACAACATGCTGTAAGGTACTCGCCATCCCATAGTCTCGTTTTCAACGGTCACTGTCTTTTGATTTAACCTGATGACTTTTCCATATTGTTCTCTGTTTTCTCCATCAATAAAACCAACGGTTTCACCAATGGAAATTTCAGTTCGTCCCAAACCTTGTTTTTTACGTCGCTCCACAATTGTGGTATCGACTTTATGTATATTGATTGCGTAATAGGGAATGCTCCATCGTGTTCCATCCTCCAGATTTTCAACATCAACACGAGCACGTTGAAATTTCAAGACACGTGCTGAAATTATCCGATTTTCACTCGTATCAAAGTATTCTACGATACCACCAATTTGAATCGCTTTTTTGACTTCGATGATTCGTTTTGGATCATCAAGCATTAAGCGAATTGCCGATTGCAAGCGGAATAGATCAAAACCGGTGGCATGATCTAAAGCTGATATTATTTCAGAGTAGTTCATTAATCGTTCCTGTTTATATTTTCTTCTATCATCCACTTATTAACATACTGAACAAATGCCAGTGAAATGTTAGTAAAGCTAAAATTCCACTTTAACTTTACAATGCCCAGTAGATATTCTTCAACTGATTTTTTAGGGTAAAGTTAACATTTACTCAAAGACTTGCGTCTTCGCGCTGAATTCACTAAAAGTATAAACCCAGCACCCATTAACAAGTACGTTGCAGGGATAGGAATTTCGTTTGGATCATGACTGATTGAAATATCTTGAAGATAAAACGATGCTGTGTTCGTTTCGCTCCATATCATAAAACTTGTGCCGACATAGCCAGGGAAATAATATTCGTCTTCCGTGAATCCTGAACTGGTGGTTTCTCTATGTTTTGTCAGCTGATTGACACCATCCACCTCAAGGTTAAAATCATCGCCGCTACCAAAGTTAACAAAATCGATATGCGTTAAGTTGACTTCATCTGTGAAACTAAATAACAAGCCTTCATCACGATCACTCCCTAAATTGTTACTCGCTCCATCCAACATATTAGAATCATTTCCTAACCCTAATTGAGAGTAACTGCCAGACCAACACCGCTTTCTGTAAAGTTGATCGAATCATAAAGTGTTGAACTACCATTGCGAAATTCGTAATTGATGGAGATAGGTATTGCTTGACTTGTACCGATATTAACTAAAAGCAGATAGCCAATCGCTAGAAATGTATAGATTTTATTTTTCATATTTCTTCCACTTGCTTGATTTAAGATATCGCTTGCTAAAAGAAACTGAGCACACAAGTGAGAGTCATGCATCTTTCAGCGAACTGGCGGTTCATGATGCATCCATACAAAAAATTGCCGGTAAACGATTTTTTTATCAATCCCTATTTCCAGTATTGTAGAGATTTAGAGACTGATTATTCATTGTTAATTTTTACTGGCGCTTAAACCTAGAAAAATCAGATATATTCCTAAAAAACTAGTTAATCCCCGAATTATCGATAGTATAGTAATTTTTAAAAGGCATACTATTTAGAATCAAACCAAGCTAATTTATAAAACTTGTATGCAATAGTGTTAGAATAACCAGGTTGAAATAGTTCCAAACAAGTTGAGTCGTTTTGATGAAATGTAATGGAAGC
>CALZJE010000149.1 GCA_945787715.1 uncultured Ectothiorhodospiraceae bacterium
TACACCTTCTATCTCTCCATTCTTTTCTGCATAGAAAAAATACAACGGCTGATTAAAAGATCGTTCGATTATTTCTTTCCACTCTGCACGATGAAAAAATGTTGCCTCCGGATGCGTGAATACGAATTCATTCCACCGGGAAATATCTGCATTTGTTAATTGTTTTATTTGCATGTTTAATCCTGGCTATAAGCGCTAAGCGATAAATTGGTCTTCGACCAACGCTGTAAGCTTAAAGCCTAACGCGTTGACCTACGGTCAACTTAACGCTTAACGCTTAAAAAAATTTTGTCCATTCTTCCCCACTCGAAATCCTGCAGGAGTTTTTCAAGTCGGGGATAAAATTTGTTCAGGTTTAAATAGTGTCGGACGCGTGTTTTGAAATCAAGCCCTGACTGTCTAGGTTGATCAGGATCTATTTCCCAGGGATGAAAATAAAACATACCAGACTCTTTATCTACCGTATTCACATGATTCAATCCCCAACGGGAAAAAGCATATGGATACAAACGAAAAAAGCCACCACCGCCACAAGGCAGTTTCTTTCCAGCTAATTGTAACGTGGTAATGGGTATTTCGAGAATACTTTCCTCACCACGCGGATAATAAGCAAAACGTGGCGCATCGGGAATACCATAAAGATCATGTTTTACAGGATAAATACTGGAGCTATATAAATGACCTGTTTCATGCAGAACATCCAGTGCCCATAAATTACTCTCTTTGATTGAATAACTGGCGGCGCGATAACCTTTAATCGCAACACCGGAAATATCTTCCAGAATGTTTTTCGTTTTAATGACATCGGCACGAAATTCGTCCGGTGTTTGATGGATGATTCTCACATGATCATAACCATGACTAGCAAGCTCATGGCCTTCAGCTACGATACGTTTAATTAATGCCGGATATCTTTCAGCAACCCAACCCAGTGTAAAAAAAGTCGCTTTTATTTCATACTTGGCAAACAAGTCCAACAATTTATTGGTATTATTTTCAACACGACATTCCTGTTCATCCCATTTGCTTTTGTTGATATGTTTTTCAAATGCGGAAACCTGAAAATAATCCTCCACATCAACCGTCATTGCATTCTTAAGTTTATTATTATTCATTTTTATCTTTATTAGCTTTCCGGTTTTCACTTAAAACGACAAGCATTGGACGCCTGAAGATCTTAATCTTTTCTAGGTATAAGCTTATCGCATAAAGCGTTGATCAACGATCAACTAATCGCTTAAAGCTACTCAACCCATGCGTCAAGATATTCAACAATCCGTACTGCGGCATTGCCATCCCATAATTCAGGCGTTCTTCCGGCTTTCCCGCCGCTACTCATCACATCATCAAATGCAGCTTTGACCTTAATGGGGTCTGATCCAACAATGGTATTGGTTCCTTCAGATACTGTAACAGGTCGCTCAGTATTTTCACGTAAAGTTATGCATGGTATCCCTAGTGCAGTTGTCTCTTCCTGAATACCACCAGAGTCTGTCAGGACGACTTTGGCATTTTTCATCAAACCCAGTAAATGCAAATACCCCAATGGAGGTAGCAACAGAATATTATTATTCGTTACTTCATCCATTAAACCAAATTCTTCGATTTTCATTTTAGTTCGAGGATGCACCGGAAAAACCATCGGTAACTGACTGGATAGTTCCGATAAAGTATCTATGAGTGAAGTCAATGTTTCTTTATCATCCACATTGGATGGCCGATGCATGGTAATCAAAGCAAACGATTTATTTAATACCTGCTCAGCACCTTCAACTGATGCAAGTGTCTGCTCCATTGGAACTGCATTTTCGAGATTTTTCAATAAGGTGTCGATCATAACATTCCCAACAAACACCACACGATTCTTATCGATTCCTTCACGCAATAAGTTGTCAAGCGCCGATTTCTCTGTAGTAAATAACAAATCGGAAATTTGATCAGTTAGCACACGATTAATTTCTTCTGGCATTGCCCGATCATAACTGCGCAAACCTGATTCAACATGGATTAATGGTATTTGCTTTTTAGAAGCAACCAGCCCACATGCAATGGTCGAGTTAACATCTCCCACCACTAAAACTGCGGCTGGCTGTTCTCTATCCAGTACGGGCTCAAAACGCTTCATGACTTCTGCTGTTTGCTCTGCATGTGAACCCGAACCTACTTCCAGGTCTTCATCAGGTTCGGGAATATTCAATTGTTCAAAGAAACTGTGCTTCATCGCCTCGTCGTAATGCTGGCCAGTATGTAGCAAATAGGCTTCCAGCTTTTTACTATGCTCACTGATAGCTTGCATTATGGGTGCTATTTTTGTGAAATTAGGACGAGCCCCAACGACACAAAGAATTTTTTTCTTCATATTAAAACCTATATTGAGCTTGTGCTCGTATTACATAATTCTCTTGATTACCATCAACCTGATTTGAATCCCGGTTTAAATAACGAAAAATGAGCGAGGCATCAAGTCGTTTCCCTAATTTGTGATTATAACTGATATCAAACCGATTTATGCTATCGCTTCTTGCTGCAATATCGTAACGCAGCTCTTCACGAGTATAATTTGTTGACATATTCGCACGCTGATTCAATCTATGAATCCAAGTAGCACCTGCACTATATCTTTTATCTTCAGTTGAAGTGTCTTGAAACAGACGTCTTTCAAAAATTGCTGTGAAAGTCAAAGTATTATGCTTTCCTTTGAAAGATACATTAGCATTTGCTGTTTTGTTAATGAACACAGAGTCACTAATAACCGGAAACACGACGCCTACAACAATTGGACGTCCAGTTTCATCCACCAGGACGTTGCCTTCTGAATCAGCTAACCTTACTTGTTGCTCAATTAATTCGAGATAAGAACGAGTAGTCAAACTCTCGGTATATAAAAAGCTCCACGTCGAACGTTTACGTCTATGATTTAAATTCCCGGAATAAGTCTCACCAAAAACCGTCTCCCCGTAGGATCCTTGTAACGTTGTACGTACAGTTGGTTTCAAAGTTACACTTACATTGTAAACCTCTCCATAAGAGCGTTCGCCATAATCAGCCGTCATATTTAATTTACGGGAGGGTATCCAATTCGCTTGTAAAACCCAAAAAGTGCCCCTGATATCCTGTTGTTGGCTAGTATTATTCAGCTTGGGATTTATTTCATAACCAGCTGTATAACGTAAATTATATTTGGGACTAAAACGATACCCAAGCATGGCCTGTGCAAAACCATTTTCTATGCTATCTCTATCTTCATAATTAGTACTTTGATATTGCGCACTTGCCGACCATAGAAGATGTGTAAAATATGATCCATTCACTATTCCTGCGCTTGCACTTTGTGTTTGGCTATCAGAGATGCTTTTTGCAAACTCTTTTCTCCAACTGTAGGTATAATTTGCATTCGTTTGTGCATATCTTTTGTGGCGCTCTGTTACTTGCATACCAAGCGTATTCACCCAAACATCGGATTGATTCTCAGTCGCTGTGGACTGTGAAATGGGTATAGGTCCCAATGGGTCAACAATACGACGGGATAATTGCGACAAGGCATTAAAAAAAACACGATTACGAATTAACTCAACATCACCTCTTCCACTTAGGGAGTGATTTGAATGATCTTCCTGTGTGTTGTTAGCATAAAGAAAATATTGATAAGCATAATCCCCCTGCACTTTTACACGAGCTCCCTGGCGGCTAATATTCAGTGAAGGCTTAAGCTCTGTAACGAACTCATCCTGTCCAGCTATACTGCCAGAAGAACTATTAGTATATTCTTCTGCCGCCAATACAGATGCACCCATTCGCCAGGGGGCGGCACTTATTGAGTTACATACTCCAAAAAATAACAGGGAAGAGTATAAGGGGATTCTGAAGCTAGAGTAACAATGATGAAAACGTAAGATAGATAAGCAGTTTGCACTTTTCTTTTTTTGCAGACACATTAGACACTATCATTTTTATCAGAATCAGCATCGTGCCCATAGCCATAGCCATAGCCATAACCATAGCCATGTCCAGATTTACTGCGCCCCTTGTTTAAAACCAAACCAATGTATTTACTCTTGTCCAAAAACTCTAAAGCTTGTTTAATAGCCGACTGTTGCGTTTT
>CALZJE010000150.1 GCA_945787715.1 uncultured Ectothiorhodospiraceae bacterium
GAACTGTGTGCTTCTTTCTGATTGATGCCATTTTCATTTCCCCTTTTATGTGAGGAATTATATCTTAGCTAGTGGTCTAGTTTTTGGGGAGTATCATATAATCCTTGTTTTGACTTGACAAAGTGGTGCTAAATCCGCAGAATTCGGCTTTCTTCTGAAGGCCATGACAAGCATCTACTTATAATTGATGCCTCTCAGCAATTGAGGGCACTGCATTTGTTGAGCTTTTGAAGCAGTAAAAAAGAAGTTAAAAATAGAGAAACGCGTCATCACGACAACCGTTAAAACGCCGCTTTTAGCACTCCGTTCTCTCAATAGAAAAAATGAAAATGGCTATGTAGCTCAGCTGGTTAGAGCACATCACTCATAATGATGGGGTCCCCTGTTCGAATCTGGGCATAGCCACCATTTTTCAATCACGTTCTAAATTATTCAAAACACAGAAAATCTTTAGCGACGGAAAGTAAAGACACTCCAGGTGTTAGCGCCGGAGCAAATCCGAAGATAAATGCCGCAACTTTATTTGCGTAAAAAAGATTATAAATATCAATTCCCCCGCCGTTCTTGGCAGTTTAACCAATAGAGCCACCCGCTGCTAAATAATGTTCCCGCTGTTTAAGCATACCATCCAAAATGGGTTTTGCTATTCTATCCGGAAAGTTTGCTGGTATCTGCCCTTCCACCTTTTGAATAACATCATCTAAAGAGTCCGTCATTTTTGAAAATAGTGATTGAGCTGTTTTTACATTGAAACCAGCTTGCTTAGCCGCACTAAAAAAATGCCTTGGTTGGATATTATACCAATGATAATGACGATTTTTACCTGCGAGAGCCATGGCCATTTTAATCTTTTTAGTCTGTAGAGTTTTATTTTTCAAAAGCGGATGCGCTGATATAATATCGTACAGTGGCGTCATTTTGAAACGCCCCATGGGCTCAATGAATATACTGAAATTCTTTGCATGTCCATCAATCGCGGCTAACAGCCAAAATAACATCTGGCTTTTAAAAAACATTTCCCTATCGTGTTTTGATTCTCGCGATTGCAGCAGAATGCGCATGATAGACCCCAGCGTTTCAAAATTCTCTGAATCTATTAAGCGGGCGAATCCAATTTTCCTAAAAACAAACAAACCAAATCTTTAACAGCTTGATTACTAGCCATAGTTAAAGTGGTGACACCTTTTGGCTTTGTAATTCTGCCAGCACGCTGAATCATCTTCTTGCGAAGGGTTCCGATTTTCTCAAATGCCCACAGTGCCGCTCGCTTCGGGGAAGTTGTTCGTTCAATGACACGTGTTCTCATTTGTAATTCACGTGTTAGATTGTGCGCGAAGAGTGTAGCCATCAAATATACCTGATTTCCGTTTTTAGTGTTCGTTGGTACATAATCCATTTGCGTTTGTGATTTCAGTTCAGAAAAAATATTCTCCTGCGAACCTCGCCCGTTGTGAAACATCAGGACTGAGTTCGCTTGAGTTTTCTTGTTGGTTAAAATAACTTTGAACTCGTGTTTGTAGTCATAAGGTACAAATAAATCTAATTGTATCGGGCCTTTGATTTGCTTTTTAACTTCTCGCCTTACCGCGATAAATCGAAAATGCGTTGATTTCCAAGAATCAGGTTTCCAGTCGAGCTCAAAAAAAGCATGTTCATCATCATACTCAGCCCAATCTAGGTTGTCTTCAATCTGTTTCTTCAGCTCTGGAAATCGTTCAAAGGGAACTGATTGTGTGAATTCTACTTTACTGTTGTCGAGCATCGTGACCACTTGATCGCTGAAAAATGCAGAGTCCATTCGAGACTCGATAATCGCATTGGATTTTGTACCGGTCCGGATTTTCTCAATACACTTTAGAATAAAGGCATCTGCGCCATTTGAATCATGCACATTCCCAGGTCGATGGTGAAAATCAAAGACTTGGCCTGTTTGGGCTATCGTGCAATACAACGGATAATAACTTCGAGCTCCTTTTTTCTTCTTATTGAATCCCACAGCAGAACCTTCAGCTCGTCGTGTTGTACTCAACACCGAGCCGTCGAAATCGGCTGTGATTCGTGCAAGGGCCAATTCGGAAAGTCGATCAAGTACAATGGTTTTTCCAAGTTCCCGTAAAGCATCAACATCATCCGTTTCAATATTTGATAGTACCCGACTAATGGTCGATACACTGGGTAACTGAGTCATGCCAAGTAAACGCTTAACCATTGGATCATCAGCATAAAATCGTTGGTCGCGTAATTCTCGATAACCTAACAAAATATGGACGATAAGCATCAGCATAATGCTGTAATGTTGGATAACACCTTGAAACAGGTTATTTTTAAAACACACTTTAAGCTTTGCTTTGAGATCGAGGACGACAAATAATTTGTGAAACACAATTAAACCTGAAAATAATGAGTAACTTTGATTTTCCGTTTCGAATTCAATATTATTTATTTGTCGGTATTTACGGTAGATGTCAGATTGTTTATAATTCATGGATAAAGGTGGCCTCTGATTTTATTGTTTTTTCGCAGAAATTATTTTATCAGATTCAGGCCATCTTTTTTTATTTTTTCAGCATTCGCATTAAAAACTCTTCGTTTTTTTTCTTTTTTCAACTAAAAATAACTCTTTTCATAACTCCACTAAAAGTGAGCTTTAGAATTACATTTATTTAGGTAAATTAACCTCTATATGTAGTGTATTTGATGTTTTTTTATGAATATTTTGAAACCAAGGGGTATATACACTTTTTTTCAGCCAGGGATGAAAAGCACTGCAGTAAACACATAGATAATGAGAACAAACCAAAAAAGGTCAGCTGTATTTTGAAACTCATTGAAATCAGTTGCCGATATATGCAAACAGCAGAATAAATATAATTCGCTCAAAGAGCATATGCTCTGCGAAGAATAATTAACACTTTGGTTGAAAAGTCGGGTTGATGTTGAAAACTATTATTTCAAGAACTGAGAGAGAGGATTAAACAATGAGGGAATTCATGAAATTGAAGTACATTTTGTTCTTCATCGTCAGCAGCATCTTACTGATTTCTTGCGGTGGCGGTAGCGGCGGTTAGGAAGTGAAAAACTTGATGTCAACGAAGAGAATGACGCCTTTGCCAGCGCATCAGTCATCTCTACCGACGGAACTTATACGGGTTATTTTGACACGCAAAATGACGCTGATTATTACAGCGTGAATGTCACCAGTGACACACTCAACATATCACTAACTCACAACTCTGTACCTAGCATTATTTATATATATGATAGTGCTCAAGTGCGAGTAACAAATACATCTCGATTAAATGCGCATACCATTAGTCAATCAGTCACACCTGGAACTTATTACATAACAGTGACTCCAGGTTCCAGTCAATATGCCAGAATAGCGCCATACAGTCTCGAAATCTCAGACTTATGAGACGGTGACTAAGTATTAACTTACAATCGAAGTTCAAGTTTTTCCCGTAATCAGCGCTCATAGTGGCAAGGGCTTATCGAGAGTATTGACGGCATGGATGCCGCCCCAAGCCTACAGGGACGTATTCACGACGTCTCTCGGTAAGGTTTTGCCGCTTCGGGTGCTGGAAGGTGGCATTAACACTACCCATTGAAAAATCGTAAAAAAGGACTATCATCTTAAGACGTTTAATTATTGTTATGGAGAACATTATGCAAAACAGAATTCATAGATTTTTTACTGGACTATCAATACTGCTTATTAGCGCTTGCGCGCTTGCGGATGGCAATAAACACAAAAATCATATGGCCGTTGACAAGGTTGAACAGGGTCTATCAATTATGATACTGGGATCAGGATCACCTGTTGCCGCACCTGATCGGCGAGCTAGCGCCGGTTATATGATTTTTATCGATAAACAACCTGAAGTATTGATGGATGCAGGTGGTGGTGTGTATCAGCGTATCGCCGACAGTGGTATGAATATCGCTGACTTAGATACCATTTTAATTGTCGAGTAGCCCAAGGGAACCTCCCCCTCAGGCTCTCACAGAACCGGACGTGAACGTCTCCGCTCATCCGGCTCCTATCGTCCAACCGTTCCACCTAA
>CALZJE010000151.1:0-4045 GCA_945787715.1 uncultured Ectothiorhodospiraceae bacterium
CCGCGCTGTAATAATCGGCAATAGCACTTATCAAGATAAAGAAGGAATCTGGCGTTCGCTAAAAACACCCAGCAATGATGCAGATGTGCTTGCATCGGTATTGCATCAGGATTACGGTTTTGCTGATGTAACAGTATTAAAAGATGCTGGGAGACGAGACATATTGTTAGCACTCAATGATCTTTCAAGTCGGGTGGAGCCTAACGATAGTGTGTTGGTCTATTATGCTGGCCATGGTCATTTAAACGAAGAAACTAATCGTGGTTACTGGATCCCTGTCGATGCTGAAGGCGAGGACAGTACTACTTTTATTCGCAATTCGACCATTCGTGATGAAATTAATATCATCGCAGAAAAAACCAAGCATACTTTGCTCGTGTCTGATTCCTGTTTTAGTGGTTCATTGTTACGCAGTGGCAATCGTGCGGCGAAAAAAACAGAAAAAACGAATCCTTATTTTATTAAAGTTTCCAATAAAAAAAGTGTGCAGATTTTAGCCGCTGGGGGAATTGAATATGTTGACGATAATTATAAAAATTCAGGTCATTCACCGTTCACTTATTTTTTAATTAATGAATTGAAAAATAATATCGATAACTTATTAACCATGTCAGAGCTTGCACAAAATGTTATTCGTGCGGTTGCCAATAATGTTGAGCAAATGCCACAAGCGGGTGTGTTACAAGGGGCAGGTGATGAGTTAGGTGAATTTATCTTTGCCAGAGTAAGTTTAAAAGATGAAACTATAGAAATATTCGCAGGAAGTATTCCTGCCGCTACGGAAAAGGATCAAAGCCCTGAAAAAACAGATGATACAGAACATGAGTCAGCTATATTACGTGTACCACTGCCCAGGTTTTAAACATGAGTAGCACATTCAAGCGTTTTTTATGTTTGTCGGTTATCGCTCTACCTTTGGGCGTAAATGCTCAATCGTATAGTGTAGAAGCGAAGGTGGAATATGAAACCTGGTCATCGGGTCTTGGTGGGCAAGCAACAGCTCCTTTGGCTGGTTTGAGTGTCGGCTACTACAAAGATAAATATTTTTTCGGTGCTGGTTTTGTTTTGGGTGATTATAAAATAAAAGGCACGAGTGACAGTTTGAGTCGGACAGATTTGGATGTTATTGCCGGTTATCAACTTGATCAGGAATGGTCTGCATTTATGGGTTATCGTTTCAACCAAATGGAATTTGACGATGATAACGATAGCTCTTTTAAAGAGAATACTCACGGTATAGGTGGCGGCGTGATGCTTACTCAAATACTCAATGAGAGCTGGGTAGGGTTCGCTACGTTTGCTCTGAGTGGCTTGATAACAACAGCAGAATATAAGGATAGTAGTCGGGAAGATAATGATGGCAAGGGATTTAGTGTAAACGCTGAGGGAGGTGCAATCTATCGTATTAATACAGACCTTGATCTAGCGCTTAGGGTCAAGTATCAAACCAGTCGTTTGGACTATGAGTCTAGCAACTGGCCTCATTCTTACTTGCGGCTCGGTGCAAGTCTAGGATATCGATTTTAGGCACTAGCAGCTTTCCAGGTTATCAATTTTCTAAAATAGATGTTACTAGCAATTTTTCTTGCCACAGAATCCCATCCTGATGGGAGTTTTCGTTAATTGTATTTGCTTTATCTCTAATTGCTTGGATTCCATTTTCAATATTGCCAATACTACCCTTGATAATAAACTGATTCTTTTTGGCATCCCACTCGTAATCTGGTAGGTATTTTTCCAGTTTAACGCTGGATGCTATCAGCTGAAGTACTTCAACACCTGTTGGTGGTGTGATTTTAAACGAACCAAGTGTGATAAATTTATTGGCATTTTTTCGTGTGGTCACTTGTACAAAAGGAATTTCCGCATTATGTAGAGGCAGTAAATAGGAAAACTCTTCGCTAGCTCGTTTAACATGTACAGCAATAAAATAAAATCCAATATCATCCAACTTCACTTTCAAGTCAGTGCTGTCGCCTACTTGGAGAAGTGCATTAGCGGTTTGATTGCCAATACTTAACTCAGTCGGGAATCCATAAGCTTTCTCTAGTCTGGATTTCGGGAAAATTGCTGTGTTATAAATATAGGGTGTCTGACGTTGATTTTGTACTATCTCAGCATCAAGTATCAGTGCTTGTATATCAACTATTTTGTTCTCTTTGTCAAAAAACCATAGATCTAAGTTATAGTTTCCATCTGGTGTAATTTCATATTCCCCAAGAAGTGTATGCTCGGCGTTTGCTGCGTCTGATATCTCAATCGTTTCTGTAATACTGTGGTAAAGCGATTGAGAAAATGGTGTGACTTCATAACTGTTTTTCGCAGTGAAAGGTTTTATATATACCTTTTGATCCATGGCCATTTTCTCTATGATATTGCTCAAACCATTAGTATGCTTGATCGTTTTTTTACGGCGATAGCTACCGATTGTTGTTTGTAAGGTTTCATGTACATCTTTATTGGTTTTAATGCCAAAAAGTGGGGCTAGCGCGGTATGAAGGTCATAATTGGCTAAGGTAATGAATTGCGCTTTGTTGCTAAAATTTGTTTCTATCCCTTTTTTATATTCAAGACGATAGTGGTTTAGTAAGGATTTATAGTCTTTATTTATTCTAGTTTTATTGAACTTTATTTCTCCAGTAACACCATATTCCGTCTCTTTCTCACTAAATGTTGTAGCGACAAGAGGAAGTGGCCACTGTTTTATGAATCGTTCATAACTGTTCTCACAATCAAGATGGCTAAAAGCATTGCTGCTACTATTGCACTGTTTGAGGATCTGGTCATAGATTCGATTAACTAAATCTTGTCGGGAAAACCAAAAGTTTTCATTGGCGCTAACGCCAATATGTTTGCCCATTATAGATATAATATTTTCTTCTTGCTTCAGAACAGTTTTATGATCTTTGAAGAATTCTAACTGTTTCTCTTTTTCTTGTTGTTGCATGGTATAAATTTTATCACGTAGGGCAACAAGCGGATCATTCTCGGGTTCTACATAAAGGCCTTTGTCAATAAATCGCAATGCGCTTTCATAGGCTTTCTTTTTGAACTGTTTATTAGCTAGAGACAGATATTCTTCAGCGAGTTTTTTTATTCCGGCTAAGGCTTTTTGGTTATTCTCATCCAACGATAATACTTCATCATAATAATAAAATGCGTTATTTTCATCAGGTGTGGTGAATCGTTTCTGCTTCATCGCTTGCGCAGCATTTTTTAGGTGTTGAGCAATAATGTCTTGTTGAGATATTTCTTCAATAACAGGTTCAAGCGGTTTTGCGATTACTTTGGGTGATTCAATTAGCGGCTCCTCTATTTCTGGTGCAGGTTCAATAATGGGTTCAGTTTTGACCGTTTGAATCGTCTTTTCAGGTTGTGATTGCCAATACCATATTCCGCTGCCAGTGACAGCAGCCAACACTATGAAAAGTGACGCCAATAATACGAGTTTATTTTTACCACCTTTTAAAGACTCTGGTTGTTGGATGGATTTTACGACGGTTCTTTCTTCTATTTGGGATTTGATACGTGTTTTATCAGAATCTTGACTTTGTACAACACGGGTTGAATCATCCACTTGGGTGATTTCATCACTAGCCGGCGCTTCAACAGTTTTCTGTAGCTGAAACGGAGTAGGAGAGATAGCGGTTTGATCATTGATTTGATCACTGATTTGATCACTGATTTGATCACTGATTTGATCACTGATTTGATCATTGCCGGAATACGGAATCGCATGTCCATTTTCTATCTGGATTTTTTTTAATTCTCCAACTAACTCTTGTCCATTTTTAAAACGATCTTCGGGGTCTTTTGCTAAAAGCTTATTAAGTATCGGTTGGAATGCTTTGAATTCTTCAGGGAGGATGGGGACAGGGTCATTTATGTGTTTTAAGCCAATAACAAAGGTATCTTCAGCATCATAGGGGCGAGTACCAGTGAGTGCTTCAAACAAGACTATGCCGAGGCTATATAGGTCTGAACGTCCATCAAGTGGTAGCCCACGAGCTTGTTCTGGGCTCATGTAGTTTGGGCTGCCGATGGT
>CALZJE010000151.1:4075-4963 GCA_945787715.1 uncultured Ectothiorhodospiraceae bacterium
GCACTGGCGATTTCAGTGATGATTTCAATGATTCGTTTAAGGCTAAGGCCAGTCTTAATGGCGGTATCCAGATTACCACCATTCGCATATTCCATAATAATGTAGTTTTGGCCATCTATCTCGCCCGCATCAAATACCGAAATAATGTGGGGGTGGATCAAGCTCGCCATTCTTGCTTCTTTAACGAATCTCTCGCTGAAACTCGGGTCTGATGAAAGCGCAGGTGACATTACCTTTATTGCGACATCGCGACCAACTGATTCCTGAGTTGCCAGATATACGCTCGCCATACCTCCTTGGCCGATGAGTTTGATTATTTTATATCCGGGTATTGCGATCATCTAATGGTAATTCAATTCTTTATGTGGACTATGAGATAAATATTAACATAGGACTATGTGTCGGGAAATTCAGGTTTGAACTTGAATGTGGTTAAAACGCGTTCAACATATGTATTATATACATCAATAGTAGCTAACTGATGAATGATTGGAAAAAGTATGAAGTAATTAGCTGAAACATTGGGCTAATTAATGGTTTATGGGTAAAGAAAAATGAACTAAATCCGTAATAATATTTACTGACCTAGCACACAAAGCTTTAAATAGTTAATGAAACACACCTGTGATTATTGCCAGCATTTTTATATAACGCTTAGTGATTCATCAGTTTGCTGAATTTTAAGTCTCATAGTCGTAGTAGTGTAGAATTATATGTCTAAGAAACACATTAAAGTTGGGGTAAAGCCCTGGTCATTAAACTTCAGTCTTATTGCAATAATTGTAATCTCTATTGGATTTTCGATAGCACTTATTCAGCGTTTCAACTCCCAACGTTTAATTACTCTTGAAGATAATATTGTTCAGTATTATTTAACACCTGAAAAAC
>CALZJE010000152.1 GCA_945787715.1 uncultured Ectothiorhodospiraceae bacterium
CCGGTGTGATTTAAATCTTCACGTTTTAAATAGATATTTGCGCCACCCAACTCTCTGGACCAGCGCTCAGCAAAATAAACCGGTGAAGGCCGACCGACATAATCAGCGAGATCAGCATCTAGCTCTGCAATAAACTCAGGGTCTTTTTTTAAGCTTTCATACGCCTGGCGTAACTCCTCCACCGGGGCCATAAGTGTTTCCGCAATAAATTTACCACCAAAAATCCCAAAATGCCCTTTTTCATCTGGCATTTCAGGTAAATCAATCTGCTGACTTGTCACCTTGTTGTACACCTCGAACAAATTTAGCCATTTTTTGTTGATCTTTCACGCCTTTCGACGCTTCAACCCCACTACTCACATCTACTGCAAATGGCCGCACTTGTGCCACTGCTGTTGCAACATTATCGATATTCAAACCACCTGCAAGTATAAGCGGTTTAATCATTCCGTTAGGAATCTGTTGCCAATCAAATGCATCACCACTACCACCCGATTGCCCTTGCGCATGACTATCCAATAAAAAGCCAACAGCATTTTCGTGCTCCGCTGCATACGCAATCGGATCAACACCACCACCCATAGGTGACTCATCACCGTGGAATTGTAACAAATTTAATGGAGCCGCTTGTAGAATTTCTGTCACTTCCTGCTCAGAGTTGTTCATAAACAGACCAACCGTCTGCACGAATGGTGGCAAATGATGAATAATCTCAGCAGCCTGTTCATTATTCACCCAGCGTGGACTGCTTTTTACAAACACAAAACCCAGCGCATCCACGCCAAGCTCAACAGCATCCAACGCATCTTGCAAACGCGTGATACCACATATTTTGATACGGGTACGAATTGTCATTATTCTATGGAATTTAGTTAGAAATGTAAGACTGCTCTTACCTTACCAAATGATAGAAGGTTCTGGAAGCTGTGGAAGGTCAAATTCATCTTCATACGTCACACCGGTTAAATATAAACCATACGGGGGCGCAGTTACTCCACCTTTGGTGCGATCCTTTTTCTCCAAAATCTCTTTTGCCCATATAGGCTCTTCCTTACCTGCACCGATATCCATGAGCACACCTGCGATATTACGAACCATGTGATGTAAAAAGGCATTAGCCTCAATATCGATCAAAACAAATTCACCGTGACGAGTGACATTGACATAGTTTATCGTTCGCACCGGACTTTTGGCCTGACAACCAATCGCACGAAAGGAATCAAAATCATGCTCACCCACCAAATGATTCGCTGCTTCTTGCATACGCGTCGCATCCAGTGGACGATATTCCCATGTTGTACGATATGTGAGATAGGTGGGTCGCACATTTCGATTGAAAATCACATAACGATAGCGACGCTTACGGGCAGAAAAACGCGCATGGAACTCGTTAGAAATCGGTGTTGCCCAAAGGATGCAAACCTCTTTCGGTAAATTCGTATTAGCACCAAACACCCAGGAACGATTACTTCGAATCACATTAGTATCAAAATGGATCACTTGTTCTGCACTGTGTACTCCGGTGTCGGTTCGACCTGCGCAGATTACACGCACAGATTCATTCGCAACAAATGAAAGTGCCTCTTCCACTGCCCCTTGTACAGTTCGCTGTCCTTCTTTCTGTGCTTGCCAGCCACAGAAACCGTGGCCGTCGTATTCAACACCTAATGCTATTCGTTGAGTCATTGTTTATTTGGTACTCGGTTTATTTTGGGGGGATTATAGAGTAAAGGGGTTGGAGGGTACAATTAGGGGAGTTATTTCGAGTATATGTTTTGAAAAGATTGGTTGTCACACGGATTGGGTGAAAAGAATGGAAATGGTATTCGTTGAGCAATTAACCATCTCATTTATATTGGTTTCCATAATTTGAAAAAGAAAATATACTTGGATTTGAATATCAGTTTTATACAAAGTGTGAAATATTGAATATACAGATTCTGTCTATTTGCTATTGTAGGGGTGGAATACAGAATGTGAGATATTCAATATGTGCTGTTTTGTATAATATGATGTTAGACCATCGAAATAAAAGCAAAAGAGATAACATGAGAATCAAAATAATATTGATAATTTTACTTTCTATAATTTCTGAATTCGCGATTTCTGCTACTATATATAGTATAAATCAAAGTGATAATAGTATTAAGATTAAATCAGAACTCATACCAGATGAATTTAAAAAAATAAATAATACTGGGAAAATTCTATTCGATGGTTACGAGAAATCTGTTGAAGTTATTAGTATAATCAATATTAATAGGATCATACTCAAATTAAGTGATGTGAGCGATTTGGCCTTAGGTGATAAAATTGAATTTGTACTTGAAAGCGCTAACAATTCTTATAGCCAAGTTAACTCTGATAGCTACAAATATTTTTCCTCAAGTAGTAGTTATTCATATAAACTCAACCCGAGCGGGTTACGAGATTATTTGGATGAAGAATTATACAACAATAACCAGCCGCTATATAACAAACTGAATGGAGATCTTATTTTGCTTGAGTCCCGTGAGTCAATAAGTCAAGTAATTACCATTCTAAGCTCTATTGTCGGAGGAGCTATGCTGGTCATTTCTGGGTCTATAGAAGAAAGCGATAAGTTTAGCACTCAGGATAAAGAAAGAGGTGAAGAAATTGGCATAAGAGGTCTATTTATCGTATTGGGCGGCGTAGGTTTGGGATATATTCTTAAACCTAATAAAAGTGAATTGGTAAATATTCTTAAAAAACACAATAGTTCAAATTCGACTAGTCCGGTAAAACTATTAAATGAAGAGACTACAAAAAATAAAGCTAGTTTAAATAATAGTCAATTTTCTTTATTAGGCGGAAATAACACCATTGGCTTTAAATATACATATGATTTCTAACCCAAAAGACCTAACAATACAATTAATGTGAATGTTAGTTCCGAGACATCATATACTTGTTTTTCATCAAGCGCAACCGGGTGTTCTACCACCCGTATCCTACCAACCATGCGACAAGGATGTGGTATGAAGCGATTGGAACAATGTACGCTGTTAAGAGGAACCGTGAGGGGAATCGAAACTGCGAGTGTTACGCGGTTGGGCTTACGCGCATCGTCATGTGGTTGCTAAGGATCTCATGAGTACCTTGGATTGTTTTATCTTTGAACGTGTCCGTCATTGGCTACGTAAAGAGTATCCGTCCAAAACGTGGGCCTGGCTATCCAAGCGTTATAGGAAGCGGTTTAATGGTCGATGGAATTTCGGTGAAATATATGCAACGTCAAAAAGAACGCTTAAATCTGTTCACCTTTTTCGACTAGCAGACTTACCAATCCGTTACCATACCAAAATCCATTCTAAAGCCAATCCATATGATCCAGCTTTTGGAGAATACTTTAGGGATCGTGCGATTAAACGTCACGGGTTGAGAAAGAGAGATCGTCTATTTCTTTCTGCCTCTTCTTTCGATAAGTTGGCTGTATGGCGTTAACTAATTTATTAGATGTAAACAGCTGGGTCGTGAAAAACCGGCTTTCGAAGGGCTTGAGCCATATGATGGGAAACTATCACGTACGGTTCTTAGGGGGCAAAGGGGCCATGAAACCCCTGCGCTACCCGATATGTTAATAATGATATCTAAGCTGAGCAATAAATACGGATTCTGAGTCAACTTTATAGATAATTCTATGTTCATCATTTATGCGTCTAGACCAATAGCCGGATAACGCATGTTTTAACGGTTCAGGTTTGCCTACACCCTCAAAAGGTGAACGCTGAATATCCTTTATAAGTTGATTAATTCGTTTAACCATTTTCTTATCGGTCTTCTGCCAGTACAGATAATCATTCCACGCATGATCATCGAAGATTAAATTCAATCCTCTAACTCCCTTGGCTTTCCTTCTCCATTTTCAAGTCTAGAGATAGACTCTATTAATCTCTTCATATTTTTTGGGCTACGCAAGAGATAAGCTGTTTCTTCTAGTGCTTCATAATCTTCTAGCGATAACATAACAACTGAACGTTCGCTCTTTCTAGTAATTACAACTGGCTCATGGTCATCGCATATGCTTTCCATAGTTTTAGCCAAATTAGAACGCACTGCGGTATAACTAATGGCTTTCATAACAAATCACCCACCTTAAGTACATGTACTATATATTGTACAACACCATACAGAAATATCAAGTAAATTACTTGCAAAATACCGCCTATACACCAATAATGGGCGAAATTTAGAAATATTCTACTTATAATGCGTAATTACCACTTGATTACTAATGTTAATGCAATAATTTGAAAGCATCGAATAATAAATGCATAAAACACATATAACAATGCAATCCATGGGACCTTTTACAGCGCTGGCTCATTTATCGGGTCAGAGGAGGTCGAAACCTCCGTCTGCCCACAGAACCGTACGTACGGGTCCGTACACGGCTCCTCACATAAGTCTTACCCATTGACAAAGATCAAACCAGTGTGACAGTTTGAGCATCCCCTGTTAAAATAGACACCCAGTTAGGGTAAAATCTAACGTAGAGGTGACAAATGAAACGAAAAACCTATAGTTTGGAATTCAAGCAA
>CALZJE010000153.1 GCA_945787715.1 uncultured Ectothiorhodospiraceae bacterium
CTGAAATTACCTCTGTTTCGAAAAAATCTCAAAAGCTCTCTGATGTACCAGCGGCAATATTTGTCATTACTCAGGAAGATATTCGACGCTCAGGGTCGATAACAATACCTGATTTGCTGCGTATGGTGCCGGGTGTGCAAGTAGCTCGGCTCGATTCTAACAAATGGGCTGTTAGTGTACGTGGTTTTAACGAACGATTTTCTAATAAGTTACTGGTGTTAATGGATGGTCGCAGTGTTTATTCACCTTTTTTTTCTGGCACATATTGGGATAGTCAAGATGTGGTTTTTCAGGATATCGAACGAATCGAAGTCATTCGCGGCCCTGGCTCTACCGTTTGGGGAGCGAATGCGGTTAATGGTGTCATCAATATCATCACTAAAAATTCACAACAGAGTCAAGGTGGGCTGATCGATACCGGAGTGGGTACTGAAGACAACGGCTTTGTATCGTTAAGATACGGCGGTTATTTTTCAGAAGAAATGACTTATCGGATTTATGCTAAATATTTTAAGCGTGATACGGGTACCGTAGACAGTGATCAAGGTGCCGATGACTGGCATGCTACACGTGGTGGGTTTCGCCTAGACTGGCAGTTTAGCAGTAAAGATATGATAACCCTGCAAGGTGATCTTTATGATGGCACTGCGGGTGTGCATCATGGTTTTGGACAGGCAATACCACCAACATTTTTGGATGAAGATGATGACACAGAAATCATCGGGGCTAATGTATTATTTCGTTGGGATCGACGTTTCAATGAAGACAGTAATTTTTCCCTACAAAGTTCGGTAGAGAGGACAATACGCGACGAAATTTTTGTGAGAGAAGACCGTCACACAGCGAATGTGGACATGCAATTTCAAACCAATTTATATGACAAACATGACATCGTAGTGGGAGTAGGTGGGCGGTATACCATGGATGAAATTATTAATCGTAACCTTTGGTATATGTTACCTACAGAGCGTAACGATAAATTGATCAGTGCATTTATACAGGATGAAATTAGCATTATCCCAGACTCCTTAAGTGTGATGTTAGGATCCAAGTTTGAGCGTAATGATTATACCGGCACCGAGATTCAACCAGGGGCACGTGTGACTTGGAAACCAAGGGACAAACATACAGCTTGGGCATCCGTATCAAATGCTGTGCGCACACCGAGTCGTGCTGAACACGATGTGCGTATTTATGTAGCACCACAGGGGGCGCTGGATGATAACGACCAACCTGTACTCGGATTATTAACTATAGAGGGTGATCGCGACATGGATTCGGAAGATCTCATGGCATACGAGTTGGGCTACCGGTTTTATCCTACCAAACATATGTCTGTAGATATTGCCAGTTTTTATAATGTTTATGATAATTTGCGTAGCGTAGAGAGTGGCGGAAAAGCAGTTGGATACGGTCATGAGCCAACACCTACCGCCTATCTTCTTCCAACTCATTTGGAAAATAAATTATCTGGTAAAACCAAAGGCATAGAACTCGCCGCCAATTGGCAGGTTTTAGATAGTTGGCGTTTACAAGTTGCTTATAATTACCTTGATATGCAGTTAGAGCGTGACTCAGACAGCACTGATGAAACGGAAGTAGATGACGAAAATGACTCACCAGACCACCAAGCTTCTCTACGTTCCTGGATTAATGTGAACAAAGATGTGGACTTTGACGGTACGCTGCGCTATATCAGCAAACTGAAAAGAACTGATGTAGTCGAACGTGATATACCGAGTTACCTAGAGCTTGATCTTCGAATAGCTTGGCGGCCAGTTGATAAGTTGGAACTGAGATTAGTCGGCCAAAACCTGCTCGATGCTCAGCATTCTGAGTTCACAGCTTCAACCATATTAACACAAGCCACCGAAGTGGAAAGAAGCGTTTACGCAAAGGCAGAATGGATGTTTTAAGCGCTAAACAGGCTGATTGTGCCCATTAGATCTCACTAATATCCATTACAAGGTTATCAATATGAGCAGCTGCCGATATCATATAGATGAACTACTTTCCATAGAGGGTCTTATTAATGAGAGACGCTAGTAAAACCATTATGTTAGTGGAAGATGACGATGTGGATGTAATGAATGTAAAACGCGCATTCAAAAAAAACAATATTACAAATCCATTATATATTGCAAACAATGGCCATGAAGCCTTGGCTATGTTATTAGGCGAGGGAGTAGAAAAAGTTAAGCCATTACCGTCAGTAATCTTACTGGATATAAATATGCCAAAAATGAATGGCTTTGATTTTTTGAAACAATTAAGGTCTGATCCAGACTTGAAGGCAATCAGTGTTTTTATGCTCACCACATCGAATGAACAGCAGGATAAACTTGCAGCTTATCAATTTAATGTTGCCGGTTATATTCTTAAGCCGGTTGAAGCCACCGTTTTTATCGATACAATCAAATTACTTAAAGATTATTTAACACTTATTGAGTTACCAGAATTTAATTCTCAAAATAAGTGTTGAGCGCGTCATTGAATTAGAATATAGGTAAGTAATGGAAGAACACTTTCCCATGTGAAATTAATCAGGAGGTTTATTATATTTAGACGGTTTGTGTTGTAAATTTGGTATATGGAATTTAAATAATGTAACAGGGAGTAGTAAGCCTTTTGGTTAATGATAAAGCAGAATCGATATTATTTACTGGGTTAAATTGGCTAGTAAGCATCAATTTTAAAATTAATCTGCATATTGCGAGATTAGACTTTGTCTTGTAAATATCTATTTCAATATTTCCCTTTTTTATTTTTAACTGTGTTATTAGGCTTAGTAACCTGTTTGTGCAGTAGTGCTTTTGCCGCAAAAATTGCTGTGATTAAAAGTGCCGATATTCCACCATTTCGAGAAGCAATAAAAGGGTTCAAGCAAAGTTTTGATGGGACTTTTGAGCAGTATGTCCTTAAAAAAGGTAAAAAAAGCAAAAATACAGAACTATTTTACAATGTTCAACAATCAAATGTAGATGCTGTTTTTGCACTAGGAACCAAAGCCGCAAAATTAACACACCAACATTTGTCCAAAACACCTATCGTGTTTGCCTACGTCCTTAATCCTGATAAGTTAAAAGATTCAGGGGGAAATACCCAATTATCCGGTATCCGCATGGCAGTACCTCCCAGAGAACAATTTAAAACATTAAAAAATATCCTTCCAAATATAAAACGTGTTGGTGTTATATACGATCCTGAAAAAACCGAAGATGTGATCATAGAAGCAAGACTTACAGCCACAGTAAGTGGTTTAACCTTGATCGAAATACCTATTTTTACAAAAGGACAAGCAATTGGTGCGATTTCTTCATTAAACGATAAAGTGGATGCATTTTGGATGGTACCTGATTCCACTCTGATCTCAAAGGAATCCTTAAAACATCTTTTTCTATTTTCCATTAAAAATAAAATACCGGTGATTGGGATTTCAAAAAAATACGTTAAATATGGTGCGCTTTTTGCTGTATCTTTTGATAACGAAGATATGGGACGTCAAGCTGGCGAATTGTTAAATAATATAGGTAATAAAAAAGCTGCCGATACCATACCTTTGGAGTCACCACGTAAATTTAATTTAGCCATCAATCTCAAAATTGCAAATCGACTAGGCATTAACATAGATGAAGAAATTGTGGAGGAAGCAACCGACGTTATTCATTGAGTATTTAATCAATTTAGTTTTGACCTATCATAACACCTCTCTTATTTTTCTTTTCCAACAAATTACTCACGCAACAAGGAATGGACGTGCTAACTGCAATGTTTAGCGGTTTTAAGGCCAGAGTATTTTGGTCTATTACCATTCTAGTGCTGTTACTAGCGGCATTGCTAACTGCGACCACCATTTATCAACGTGCAGAAGCCCTGAAAGAACAAATTAAAAAACGTGGAAATTCAATTGCAAAAAATCTTGCTCAAAATAGTGAGCTGGGTATTCTTACCACTAATGCCGACTTTTTACGACCAGTGATGAAAACACTGCGAGCCGATTCAGCACTTCT
>CALZJE010000154.1 GCA_945787715.1 uncultured Ectothiorhodospiraceae bacterium
GCGAGAATTGATTTGAACAGCTTGATATATGTCAGTAAGAACGGTACCAAACTTGAAGTAATTTCTCGATCTATTGGTACAGCGGGAATTTAATAATCGTAGAAAAAACAAACAAACATCGAAGTTTAGAACTGAACTGCCCAAACATGATAAATTACCCATCCAGGATAAACTAAAAAAGCAAATATGCGTGATCAAATAATCATTCGAATGCCGTCTGATGGCAATTCTGATGTTGTTCAGTGGATAAAACTGGGTGACTCAATACTTTCCCCTTCTGTAAAGCAAGGCGACCTGAAAGATATTGTTGAAGAAATCGCCGGAGCAAAAGTCATTGCCCTTGCACCCAGCAATCAGGTTTTACTGACGCGTGTATCGATTCCTACCAGCAACAAACAGAGGCTGCTAAAAGCGATTCCTTATGCATTGGAAGAGGAGTTGGCAAGTGATGTAGAGCAACTCCATTTTGCAACTGGTGCTGCGGACGAAGCAGGCAAAACGCCTGTTGCAGTGATTGAAAAAAGCCTCATGAATCGTTGGCAGGAGAAATTTAATGCAGCAGGTTTGAATGTAGATATTATTGTGCCCGAGGTTTTAGCGCTACCGTTGTTTGAAAATAGCTGGACCCTGCTGGTTGAAGAGAGCGGCACATTATTTCGAACAGATCTATTCGACGGATACGGGATAGATTCCGACAATATCGATTTCGTATTGCAATTGGCGATTTCGAAAGCGGAACAAAAACCTAAGCAGCTTCAAGTTTATAGTCTTGATGATGCCGTGCAATTTGATTCATTTGCCACTGATGAGATAGAAATCATTCATCAGCAAGGTCAGCGTGGTTTATTGTGGTTGCTGGCAAGTGCAGGAATAGATGCTCAAAATAATATCAATTTATTGCAAGGTGATTATAGTCAACGTGAGCAGCTTGGTAAGCTATGGCGACCGTGGAAATTTGCTGCCTCTTTGGCGGGTGTGTGGTTTGTTTTACAACTAACCGTGTCGATAATTCAAAGTTCTCAATTAGAGACACAAAGTGCGGACTTGAAAGCTGAAGCAGAACAGATTTATAAACAGACATTTCCCGAAGCGAAAAAGATTGTGAATCCTCGCGTGCAGATGAAGCAAAAATTGGCCGAATTAAAAAGTGGCGGCAGCTCAGATAGTAAAGCTACATTCCTACGTTTATTGTCAGATAGTGGTAAAGCCTTTAATCAAACATCCGGTTTGGTATTGCGTAGTGCAAGATTCAAAAATGGCGTGCTTATTGTGGAGATCGATGTTCCCAATTTACAGGCGCTGGATAAGTTAAAACAGCGACTCGCTGGGAATAAGGGCATGATCGTTGAAATTCAGTCCGCTGCATCAAGAAATAACAAAGTGCAGGGCCGTTTGCAGATTAAGGGTCAAGCTTCATGATGAATTACTGGCAACAGCTCAAGCCTCGTGAGCGCATTATATTGATCCTGTTGGGCGGAGTCGTATCCATTGTTTTGCTATACATCGCTGTGCTTGAGCCTTTTCAGCTAAAAGTGGAGCAATTGGAATCTCGTATTACTAAACAAAAAACAGACATACAGTGGATGCGCAATGCAGCTCTAGAAATAAAACAATTACAAGGCAATGCTATTGGTAATTCACAACGCAATTTAAGAAAAGGCCAGTCATTATTGGCGCTGGTCGATAGGACAGCGAAGCAAAATAAATTGGCGTCAGCAATGAAGCGTGTCGAACCTGATGGCTCCAAAAGGGTAAGAGTTTGGTTAGAAAAAGCAACATTTGATGATGTGACAAAATGGCTGTTTAAATTACAGAATGACTATCAATTGGAAATCGAATCTGCTGTTTTTGATAGAACCGAAGATGATGGTAGAGTTGACGTGAGATTAGTATTCTTGGGGGCTGAATCATGAAGTTTTGGCGTCGATATCTCGCTCTTGGTATTATCTGTTACCTGTTATTTGTCATTACCCAAATACCTGCAAGCAATGTTTATTACTTTACAAAGGATATGCTCAAAGAGCAGGGCGTTACACTTTTCGGTGTTCAAGGTAGTTTGTGGAAAGGTAATGCAAGTGCTGCAACGTATAAAGATATGCATTTCAAACAAATTAATTGGGAAGTTCATCCTCTCGCATTGTTAACAGCAAATATCTCCGCAACCATTCGATTTAAACAACAACAAAACTCAGTAAACGCAATCGTCTCACGTTCTTTATTTGGTAAGACGACAGTAGAAAATGGGCGAATAAAAGCGGATGCTTCACAATTAATAAAGCTTATGAATATTCCCGCAGTTAAGCTCAATGGGGAATTCAATTTGAATCTTCCTTTGTTAGAGTTAACAGATAATAAAGTTGAATATATTAAAGGTCGACTCCTTTGGAATAATGCTGAGTCTATTTTTCCTCAGAAAATGGCACTGGGTGATGTTTTCGCTGATATGTCTACCAGTAGTGATGGTGTCATACAGGTCAAGCTTGGTGATGGCGGCGGTCCTCTTGAAATGAACGCAAACCTCTTGCTCACTCCTGATGGTAAGTATGATTTAAAAGGCCTTTTTTCAGCGCGGCAAGGTCGCAACACTGCTCTTGGTCGTTCATTAGGTTTTATGGGGAAATACAAGGACGGAAAGGTTGAGTTTAATAAAGCAGGCGAGCTTTCTGAATTTGGTTTTTTGTTTAAATAACTTCCTTGCGACTATTCCTATGGCTCCTCCCCATAAATGTCCGGTATAGCAGAGGAATCGCAAACAAGCTAAGCAAAGTTGAGAATGCCAGCCCCCACACAATAGAAGACGCCACAGGTCCCCAAATCAAAGACTCGCCACCTAATCCAGTCGCTAATGAAAACAAACCCGCGATTGTTGTTAACGATGTAATGATGATAGGAATTACACGACGACGTGCTGCGTAAATAGTTGAATGAAGAACACTCATGCCCAGTGATAGTCGGGTATTCGCTGCATCAATCATTACGATAGCTGCATTCACAGCGATGCCGGCAAGTGCAACAATACCATACATGGTGAATAAGCTCAGTGGGTTGCCGCTCACTGCTAACCCATAAGCAACGCCGGTAAACGCCATTGGCACAGTTGCCAGTATCATAAAAGGTTGGAAATAGCTTCTAAATTGAGTGCCAAGGATGAGATACATAAGGCCAATTCCGAACAAAAAGAGAATTAACATGTTATCGAGACTCTCTTCAATATCATCAAGTTCGCCACTGAAATCGAGATTTGTATTTGGATGGCGATTTTCAATTTTCGCCCACTCTTCCATAACAATATTGTTTGCCTGAATAGTATCCATGATCTCTTTGTCTAGATCGGATTCTACGGTAATCGCACGTCTGAAATTATAGTGACGGATGATTGATTTACTGTTGGAGGTTTCTGTATGGACTAATTGCCCTAATGTAATAGCCCCACCTTGAGGCAATGCAATAACTTCCCGCAATACTTTATCGATGGTAGATATTTTTTCCGGTTTTGCACGTACACGTATATCAAGTTTTTCACCCTGATCCTGCATACTTGCTACAACTTCGCCATCAAACATCAAACGAACTATTCGAGCAATATCTGCCGGATTTAAGTCTGCTCGTTTAACGGCGGCAGTATCTAATTCGAATCGGAGTTCTGGTTTACCTGCGCTATCATCATCAGTAATATCCTTTATGCCATCAATGCGAGATAATATTTGTTTTAGATCAGTCGCTGCATTTCTCAGCTCATCAAAACTATCGCCACGAATTTTAACGCTAATGGGCTTTGCAGCGGGAGGGCCGCCGGACATAATCAGGAAAGATATATTCTGAGCACCAGGTATACTAATGATCTGTTCTCTCATACTATCTACAATTTCTTCAACACCGCGTCCATCCGCTGTTTTCGGGTGCAGGCTTACTGTAATTTGTCCATACTGACTACCAAAAAAAGGCGCTTTTTCTGTAAACATTTGACCTGCAGTGGAAACTGCTTCGCGTAACTCTTACTTTGCCCGTTGCTACTAAGCCAATGGCAGAAAAAAACAACATAACCACCACGACCAAAGAAATTATAGGTCGACGTAATACTTTGATGAGTATTTTTGAGTATTTAACGCGTATGAAGTGATTCAAGTTTTTTCGAAAGCGTTGTGTCCGACTATCTTGATTGTATTTGACGTTGGAGACTGATACATGCACCGGTAACATCCAGAACGCTTCCAGCAAACTTACCAATAGCGCGACAGTTACCACAAAGGGAATAATAAACATGAATTCGCCGATTATGCCTGGTAACAACATTAATGGTAAAAAAGCTGCAACTGTGGTGAGTACAGATGCGGTAACGGGAGTGACTACCTCAGCAAGTGATTCTATTGCAGCACTCATTGCTTTAGCACCGCGTTGGATTCGATAATAAATTGCTTCCACAACGACAACGGCATCGTCTACCAGCATTCCCAATACGATGACGATGCCAAGCAGTACAGATTGATTCAGTGATTCGCCATAAGCGTTCAGTATCCAGAACGTTCCTGCAAGTGTAAACGGAATACCGATGCCGATAAAAAATGCGATATGA
>CALZJE010000155.1 GCA_945787715.1 uncultured Ectothiorhodospiraceae bacterium
TTTGATGAGTTGGCGGAATATGGTTATGAGATAGGGTTTAGTAATGTGGCTAGTGGACCAATGGTGCGTTCTTCCTATCATGCGGATCAGCAAGCAGCAGGTGAAGCAATAATATAAGTAAAAATATCGAGAGCGACGGCTTATTGCTCAACGGTGTAGGGTAGTAGCTAAGCTACACTAATAATTTGACGTATTAAAACTAACAAGGACGCGTAGTGTGAATAGGTTTAAATTTGTACTTTCTTGTTGTCTATTATCTGTCGCATCATCAATCTATGCTGAAGAATCTCTCATTGATAAGCAGTGTGTTCCTGAAGGTGAATGGATAACAAGCCAGGGGAAAACACTCGACAAAAACAGCGTGATGAATACATTAAGCAAAACCAAAGTTGTTTTGCTCGGTGAAGATCACGACAATCCTGAACATCATCGTTGGCAATTGCACACAATTGCGGGCATCTACGCTCACGAACCCAAAATGATATTGGGTTTTGAAGCTTTTCCGCGATCAACGCAAAAATATCTCGACCAGTGGGTAGCGGGTGAAATTGAAGAAAAAGAATTTCTTGAAGTGGTGGAATGGGACAAAATCTGGCGATTCAATAAAGATTTTTATATGCCCATGTTTCATTTTGCGCGCATGAATAATATCCCTATGTATGCATTGAATGTTGAACGCAAACTGGTGGCGATGGTCAGTCAACAGGGGTGGGATAGTATTGATGATAAATCTAAAGAAGGCGTATCAAAGCCAGCCTCTCCAAGTTTAGAGTATTTGGAAGTATTAGCGAGTGTTTATGCTCAACACATGCCCAAACATGGTTCACCAAACTCTCATGAAAAAAGTACAGAGGATTCCGAGCTTTCTGAAGAAGATTTCAGAAAGATTATGGAAAATCCCAGGTTTAGAAGTTTTGTAGAAGGGCAATCAGTTTGGGATAGAGCGATGGCTGAAAAAATCCATCAAGCTATTACTAAAGATAAACACACTATGCTCGTCGGTGTGATGGGGGCAGGGCATGTCATGGGCGATTACGGTGTTCCACATCAACTCAACGATCTGGGAACAGAGAGCATAACAACACTCATGGCCTGGGATGGGACTGTCGAGTGTGATGAGCTAAAAAATGCGGCGGTTGATATTGCATATGGAATCCGTGTTGTTAAAACTGTCGATGAAGAAGATAAAAAACCGCATTTAGGGGTTTATTTAGATCATGCCGGTAAAGATGTTGTGATCGTAACCCGTTTAGTTGAAAAAAGCGTGGCAGAAAAAACTGGTATTCAGGTAGATGATCAAATAGTCGAGGTCGCTGGCAAAAAAGTTACAAAGGTGACTGACGTTGTCGAGCGAGTTAAAGCCTCTGCCTTTGGTACATGGTTACCCATTAAAGTTTTACGGGATGAAAAAGAGATAGAGCTTGTTGCAAAGTTTCCACCACTGGAAGATGAATAGTCCTAAAAAAATCACGGATAAACTGGGTTTTTTTTAGGATAAAAGCTTCATGTTTGGAGCGCTGTGAATTGAAAAAAATATTATATCTAGTCGTCATGATTTTACTCAGTGGCTGTACTATTGAGCCCATTAAACCGTGGGAGCGAGATATCCTCGCACGAGATAATATGGCCCTCGATGCCGACCCTATGCTTCAACTTATGGATGAGCAAATCTATTACAGTAAAGAAGCTGCCAGTGGTGGAAAAGGGATTGGGGGCGGTGGTTGTGGATGCAATTAAAGTATAACCTAGATACAGCAGGTGATCGTACTTGCACTGTGCAAGTACGATCACCTGCTGTATCTAGGTATAAATCAATTAAGCAACAATTAACCGTTGCAACCTGCAGTTTGCTCACTGCAACCCCCGTATTAGCAATTGATGTTTCTCCCCTCGATATAACACTCTCCTCTATGATTTATTCTGAAGATGGTCGCGTGCTTGTTAATGAAGATGTTCTTGAGGTTAATAAAGAGATTGATGATGACGAGTTTGTAACAGCTCGTTATATTTTTGATGTCATGACAGGTCCATCCCATAATGGTTTACCTAAGATTGATACGCCGCAGATTTTCACCTCTCCCTCTGGTTCAGTTGTAACGAGTAAGGCTTCAAAGGAGCCAACATTTTCATTCCGCGATACACGACACGCATTGAATCTCGAATGGGAAAAACCAATTACACGTTTGTTAGATACCACTAACTCAGTTGCTGTTTCAGCTGAGTATGATTATTTCTCTGCAGGTGGCAGTTCTTCCTGGAGCTACGATGTTAATGACCGACTAACAACACTTACTGCAGGTATAGCGGCAAACTACGATCTGATTACACCAGTCGGCGGTACCCCTCATGAGTTAGGAGCTAGTGATAGCGAAAGAAATTTGGGTGATCAAAAGAAAGGCGAACTTGATATGTTGATCGGTGTAACTCAAGTGATAGATCGGAAAACGTTATTGCAGGTAAATTATTCTATTGGCTACTCTAAAGGTTATCTCACCGATCCCTATAAACTTGTGGCTTATCTGGATAATACTGATCTGACTCCTGTTACCGGTGACCCCTATTTCCATGAAAAAAGACCTAACTCTCGCCTCGCTCACAGATTCTATTTTCAGCTAATTCGAGATTTTAATGACGATGTTTTACGGGCAGCTTATCGTTATTTTGTTGATGATTGGCAAATTCAATCGCACACATATGAGTTGAAATATAGTTTCGTGCTATTCAATGAAAATGAACTTCAGTTTCACTATCGTTATTACACACAATCAGCTGCTAGTTTTTACCACTACTTTTTAGTTAATGGTGCTCGTGCAGGTGTCGATAGTAACGACGTTGTCTCAGACCTTGCTCAACTAGATTACGCCAGTGCTGATCATCGATTAGGACATTTGAAGAGCGAAACGATAGGCATCAAATATTCACAACAGTTTGTCAGCAAGCAAAGTAAGCTGGATCTACGTCTAGATAGAATGATGCAGGAAGATCAAAAAGGAAAATTCAGCGATTTGAAAGCTTGGATTGCACAAGTTGTATTTAAATTCATTTATTAATTCCAATTCGGATATTTCATGAACTATCCGCACTAGCTATCCCAAAAATAATTTATGACCTTGTCGCATATTAGATACATGCCAATGCACAATAGTTTGTAGAAATACACATTTAGCAGTAACCCGCTTAATAACCGAACGAATAATGTTGAGTTTTATCAAACATGCTTATTATTTTGCCACTTAGGGGTAAAAAATACTTATCTTCATTCCGTTTCATTGATCTGGTACAAACTCTGCTATAACAGAGGTCGATGCATGCAATAACAATTTTGCAATCTATAAGCGTGTACATATCTACCAATACTATGGTTTCAAGAAAACCATGGTTTAATCCTGAATTGAGCAATTAATATGCAAATCAAAAATAAAATAGGCGTTATTTTAAATTTTGCGCTGCCTGGTATTTTAATACTTCTAACAATCGGTTGTGCCTACGAGCCAGTAAAGCCCTGGCATCGTGGCGTGTTAGCAGCAGATAGTGCGCAACTCGTTCCTGATGTTTTAGAGAATGAATCAGACGAGCATATCTATTTCAGTAAAGAAGCCGCTAAAGGTGGGCAGGGTGTTGGTGGTGGAGGTTGTGGATGCAATTAAAACAACCAAAATCTATTCGCCGACAATTAACCATTGCGACTTCATCATTGCTTGTCGCAGCTCCACTACAATCAACTGCAGCAGAAAAATCCGTTGATGAAATGGAAGATATTTCTGTTGAAATTTCCCGACTTTATTATTCTGAAGAGGGCCGTGTTACCGTTAACAAAACTCAGACGCTAATCACTAAGGAGTTGTCTGAAGATAATCGTATTAAAGTGAATGTTACCTATGACACGATGTCTGGGTCTTCTCCTAATGGGCGTAT
>CALZJE010000156.1 GCA_945787715.1 uncultured Ectothiorhodospiraceae bacterium
CTTGGAATTCTGAAAGAGGGATTGTTTTAATATCTAATGAAAGGTCCGCCATGGGTGCAATAGCACCAACCTCACCAGTAATTTTCAGTAGCCCTTCATCATTTAACTTCAGGCTGGCATTAAGCCCAAAGCGATCATCGGTTTGATTGGTAATATCTGTCACTGCAATGGATATATCATCTAAGCGGATTTCCGCGTCTGGTTCAGTTGTGCGGTCGATAAATCGAATATTGAAGGCATTTATTAACGCGCGATCCAGCTCAAACAACCAAGGTACGGTTTTTTCAGGTGCTGTGTTTTTAAGTGACTTGTTTTCAGTTTCGTCATTAACATCTTGAGCGGTCTGCTCAGCTTCCACAGTGGTCTCTGTTTTCTGGCTTGATGTTGTTTCCAATGGCGTAAATAATTCTGCTAGATGCAATGTGCCATCGTCTTTCATAAAGGTGTCAATCTTGCCACCCTCTATCGCAAATTCATCGAAATGCACGGTCTGTTGGCGTAAATTAAAACGGCCACCGGAAAGCGATATTTTAGGAAATTCCAGATCATTCTCTTTATGTGTTTTGTCACGGATTGCGACAGAATCAAGTCCCAATTGAATACCGTTGGCGGAAAACTCTGGACCAGAACCACCCATGTAAAAGTTATAATCGAGTTTGCCCGAAAGAGAGCCCGAATCAAGCGAAAAACGTAGCTGATCCTGAACATATCTCCACGCTGTATTTAGTGGTAGTGCACTTAACTCCAGGTTGCCTTCAGAACGTAAGGGATTAACGGAAACCTCTCCTTGCCAGCGAACTAATCCTCCGCCGGGTAATTCTACATGAATGCCGTAAGGTCCTTCTTTATCAGGAAGTGTAGAAAAGTCGACAAGTTTAAAGTTGAGTGGATCAATTGATTGATTGTAAGGTGTGGCGATAGAACGATCCTCAAATTTAAATTGCCCTCCAGAGACTTGAAACAACTGAATCACTAACCTTGGCATAGCTGCGTCTTCGGTGTTAGTGTCTTTTGTTTGTTCCGGAACAGTGGCGTCATCCCCTTTAAGAATATCAGCGAAGCTAGGTGCGCCGGATTCATCAATTCGCAGATTAAATCTCGGTTGAGAGAAACTTATTTCACTGAATGTCCATGCCCAGCGAAATAGCGATGAAGCTTCGAAGTTGACATGTAACCTATCCAAACCAACCAGCTCGACATCATCCAAATCAGCAAGTGATATGCCCTCTATGGTTAGGGATAGTGCAAAGGGATTCAATTGCACTTCATTGACGGAAAGTTGGCGGTCAATTAGTTCAGGCGTTTTTTTAATCAGCTGAGACTTGATAATATAGGGTGCACCTAAAAAACCAAGCAATGAGTATGTTATTAGGAGTATTAATCCCCATAGGCGCCAGCTTCGTAGTGGGCGTTGGCCAAAGAGACGTTTTGATGTTGAGTTGGTTTTTTTTTCTTCAGGCATGGCATAAGTTCTAACAGAAGGTTATTTTTTAAGTATAGCAGACGCCAGATTCCTTAGCGACGCAGTTGTTATGTTTTCTAACACTGGCTTGAATTCAATTTTTTATACGATCTAATATCAGAATGACGTGGGAAACAAATTCGCAGGCAGCCACTTATTTTATTAGTTCTACAATCTGCAAATATCAATAAATAATTTGTAGTTGGCCCATCAGGTGAGCAAACCAGATTATTAGTTTGCGTGAGTGGAATTATAACGTATTTGATTTTGTATTTGGCAGGGAGTATTAATTTTAATTTGCCGATTTTTTATGAGTACAATAAACACTAATGCTCCTCAATACTGTAATAGAAAGATAGCGGTCGTTGGAGAAATCAACAAATATAATGAGTTGAAACTGTACTTTTTTTGATGAAAATGAGTTTGGTATATATCAAGAATCAACATTAATAGAAATATAAATTTCTTTGATGTGTGGTCGCTACGGCTATACCACAGATAAAACTACTAGTTAGTGCCCATCCATAAACGAGGATTTTTATTCAAAATCAAGGCGCACCGATTTGGAAAAGCGCACTAGTCCAAGGATGGACGTAGGTAGAACAACGCAGGAGCAGTTGTCGAGCATATACTAATATGTGAGCATTTGAGAAAATGGCGCAACGCAGAGTTTGGATAAAAAGGCCGTTTATGGATGGGCACTAGTTATGAAATGCTTGGAGAAACTTATGACACATATTACAACATGGGAACAAGAAGGAGTCTTTCTGCAATTTAGTGGTACGCTAACGTTAGAAGAGATCAGACAATGTAACGATGAATTGTACAGTGATCCAAGGTTCAGCAATGTAAAATATCAGGTTTGTGATTATTCGGATGTTGAGCAAATAAATCTGACCATTAAAGAAACGAAGGTTCTGGCAGCCATTGACAAAGGCGCCAGTGTGTCGATTACTGAGATGAAAGTTGCATTGATAACCACAGACAAACAACTGATGGAACTAGGTAGTCAGTATATTGAAACATCTAAGAAATTAAACTCTACTTGGGAGTTCTGTTTGTGTGATTCTGTAGAGGATGCAAGAAAGTGGATTTCATCCTAGTTGGACTTAAGGTGTTTGATTCGTTAATTTCATACTTATGGAGCGGAAACAAAGAATTCCCTTGAAAATATACACGCTGTAAATACTTCCATGGTCTCTCCGAGCTTCCTGCTCTCTTGAGACACTTGCACTTCCATGTACGGCGTAAGCTTGACGTCAGCTTCCATGCTGCCGACAGAATATTTTTAAGGGTACTCTTTATTCCCGACTTGGTAATAAGTATGTTAACTCGTGATTCATGGATCGCAACGAATGTTAAAATATTTTGGTTTCAAGCTAAACTTAACAACTTGCATTGGAATTAGATGGGATCTCCTGAATTTAACGTTTCGAATTTTGAATTATTACTCAAGATAATTATTGTTCCAAATCAGTAATTCGGTTTGGACTGATAATAATGTTCCCTCAAATTCTTTCGATGATATAGTGATTGTTATTCATCTTAAGCGATCAAAAAAACTACTTCAAAAGGGTTTTCCCTCGCGACGACATCTTTGCTAGGATAGTCGCCGAGTAACTAGTGGTAACAATAGAACCAATGCTATTAAAAATTTTGGAAATATCAATTCAAACAACCTTATTAAAGTTGATAAGTTGTTGGAATCAGAGAAATCCAAAGGGAAAATTATTTCGTCTGGATTTTAGTTTTTTGTCGATTTATTGATTATTCATAAAACAAGTGCAAATATGTTCATTAGGAATGCCACTAAAAAGGATTGTGAGATTATTGCCTCTATTGGAATAACCACATGGGTAGATACCTATGCACCAGAGGGTATGAATCAAATTTATGCGGATTATGCGTTAAAGCGATTTACTGCAAAGAACATTGCTAAACTAATCGAACTAAACGATGTGTACGTTGCTGAAACTAAATTTGGTTTAGCCGGTTATTCCGTCGTTGCGAGGTCCTCTGTAGGCAAGCATGAAATTGAAACAATGTATGTTTTGCCAAAATTTCGTAAAAAGGGGATTGGGCGAATGATGTTGGATAAAATTACGTCTAACATAGGTGGTGAATTTTGGCTCAAATGTGCAGATGATAATCTTGATGCTATTGCGTTTTACCTTCGTTTGGGATTTATAGAAACTGGAGTGACTTGGTTTGAGCTTGATGACGAGAAATACCGATGTCTTGTTTTTGAGTTGTCATCATTTCAATAAAATTAAAACAGATCAACTTAAGCGTTATATAGATTACCTAGATTCAAGTAGCAAGTGCAACGCGTCTGTTGTATCCCAAAAGTTCTTAGTTTTAAAGAATTTCTCATAGGCAGTTTTATTATTCAAGCACTCTC
>CALZJE010000157.1 GCA_945787715.1 uncultured Ectothiorhodospiraceae bacterium
ATTAAAGCTCTGAGTGATGTTAATTTCACCCACCCTACAACTGTTCAAGCCGAAACTATTCCTTTGGCCCTGGATGGCTGTGATATTAAAGTAAATGCAGAAACCGGCAGTGGAAAAACATTGGCGTATTTGTTACCTACACTCAATCGCCTATTAACCACGCAACGTAATAGTGAAGGTGTAAGAGCACTTGTTTTACTGCCGACGCGTGAATTAGCCCTACAAGTTTTTTCTCAATGTGAAATATTAATCAAGCATACTAACTTAACAGCGTGCTTGGTGAGTGGCGGAGAAGACATTGAACAACAAGCTGCTTTACTCCTGGATGATCCCAATGTGGTCATTGCCACAACCGGGCGACTGCTAGAGCATATGAAAATGGGGACGATCGATTTGAGCCCATTGGATATTTTAGTGCTTGATGAAGCCGACAGAATGCTCGACATGGGATTTTCTGATGATGTATTGGCAATCGCAGAGGCCTGCAATACCGAGCATCAAACCATGCTATTTTCTGCAACCTTAAACAGCAAATGGTTGCCGAGTATCGTTAAAAAAGTGATGAACGATCCAGACGAGCTTAACATAACCGCCGAACGAGCTGCTCCAAGCAATATTCATGAACAAGTGATTTTGTCAGATGATGATAAACATAAACTCAAGCTTGTGCTTTGGCTGCTAGCCAATGAAGACTATGAAAAAGCGATCCTCTTTACCAATAGTCGAGACCAGGCAGACTTGCTTTGCAGCTCCTTGACTAGCAATAATCAACGCGCCGCTGTATTGCACGGCGAGATCGAATCCTTAAAACGCAAACGTGTAATGACCTTGTTGCGCGAAGGCCACGTGAAAGTATTAGTCGCCACAGATGTCGCCTCCCGAGGTTTAGATATATCCGGCGTAGACTTAATCATCAATTTTGACATGCCTAAACGTGGCGATATTTACACACACCGAATTGGTCGATCGGGCCGTGAGGAGCGTGAAGGTTTAGCGATCACATTGGTAGGACCAATGGAATGGAATCTTAAAGCCAGTGTTGAACGATATCTTAAACGCAAGTTTGAACCGCGAACAATTACCGAATTAAAAGCTAACTACACCGGCCCTAAAAACCTAAAAGCCTCTGGGCAAGCTGTTGGTAAAAAGAAGAAGAAAAAGCCAAAAGATAAAACGAAAAGGCGTTTAGGAAAGAAAAAGAATACACGCAGCAAGAACTGATGCTACCATCGGTTGAAAGAATCACACTACTTGGATAACACTTCATGAATGAAATGGTTAAATACCTTACAATTGTTTTAGTCTTAACTATTACGGCTTATGTTTTTTTAAAACCAATAGTGACTCATGAAAATGAATACAAGGTTGTTATTGTCAATATCAGCAATCATGATGTTAGCAAAGTTGAAATTATTGGCCCGGGTAGCAATACTTTTGAGATGGGAACTATACGCGAAGGCCATATACAAGATTACATCTTTACCCCTAAGCAAGATGGCGTATTAGAATATTTGATTATACAAAACGATCAATCGTTACGCGGAATCATAGAAAGCAATCTGAAAAAAGGTGACAAAGGCGACATATATGTCGTGGTAGGCGAGAGGTATAAAGTTAAAATTTATGATGAGTTTGATATTTAGAAATATTCAACTCCCAATAGATAATCGTTTGTGTAACATATATTACTGACTCAAGCGTTATAAGGAATCTGCCATTACAACTTTGGTTAGATATGGCTTTGGTTAATCACGGCAGCAATGGCTATAAATATTTTTTAATATGAAATTATTCATCGGTTATTTCTTGTTGGTCTTTCCTACCATAATTAGTTCAGCAGAAAGTGAATGTTTTGGCACAACAAAAAATGGTCGCCTGGTAGATGGCGTACAGCTACCTAGTAGTGGAGCTAATTTTGTATCCTACGGTTCACTCCCTGAAATAGTGGGAAGAACCTATGTGCATGACAAGGTACGGGATGTTGTCATTGACTCGTATAAACGCCTGGAAAAAGAGCAACCAGATAAAGTTTTTAAGTATGCAGAAACGGGCTTTAAAAATGGAGGACGTTTTAAACCGCATAAAACACATCAAAATGGATTGTCAATTGATTTTATCGTTCCGGTAACTAATGAAAAGGGGAAGTCTGTCCATTTACCAACAACGCCACTAAACAAATATGGCTATAACATAGAGTTTGATAGAAAAGGAAAATACAAAAATTTTCAATTAGATTTCGAGACACTCGGTGCACACATAGTCGCATTACATAAAGCTGCCCTGGCCCACAATGTAGATCTATGGCGCGTAATATTTTCACCAGACTTGCAACAATATCTGCATGCAACAAAATATGGAAACTACATCAAGAAAAATATAAGAATTCCAACTAAAAAATCATGGGTGAGACATGATGAGCATTATCATGTTGATTTTGATGTTAGTTGCCGTGGTATGAAATAAATATTAGTCAATTGGTATGTAGGCTGTTAGGTAACCGTTATTCTTAAGATGTAACTTTTCTCCATCCCAATCAGAAAATTGATCGAAATTTTCAATATTGAAAGGTTTGTTAGTATTTAATTTTAACAATCCTTTATACCAAATTTCCTTACTGTAATCATAATAAATTTCCGCGTAATAAATGTTATCATTTTTAATCTCGTCGTCTTTGATGTGAAGATATATGCCTCCATCTGGGCCACCTATCCACTGCGAACCATTTGGGCCAATTGAATCAGGCCCTTCATAAGATGTACAAGCAGCAATTAACAAGTAGACGAAAAGCAAAAGTGATTTCATATTACGTTTTATAAACTCGCTAGTTGACCTAAAAAGTTATCAAACCATCCAACATTGTCGGACGTTGACTCAATTATTACACCCTTAGCAGCACGAGGGTTATAATCAAGATCTCGATGGTCACTGCGTATCTCATCTATATAAGATGTTGGGCGAGGGTCAATCATACTCGGCACATTAACACCTGCGGCAACAAGCACGCCCTGCATAAAATGATTACAACTGTAGCTCCAAAGATCATATTGCTTGCGGCTCGATACGCTATTTAAACGCATTCGATTAAGGCAATATTGTAACATTAACTGGTATTTACCAGGCACTTCAATATAAGCTCCTGAAATAGCGCCGCCCTGGCCTGACCTAGCTGATATTTGGCTTAGAGAATATGACAAAGTAGCTAGTGTCGGATGCCCGGTACGATTAAGTTTAACATCATTTATTTTTATCTTTCTGGTTCGACCTTTAGGGTCATTGTAACGACCATACTCATAATATTTTGTCGTCCCTTTTGATCCATCGATAAACAAAAATGCCAGCATACCCAAGCTCAGGAAGTTTATTGTTCGTTGCAGGAATTTCTACTTTGTCGGGTAAAATGTCAAAGCCAGGATTGATATCAGGTATATCTAGAAAAGTCCTTGAGGTATTGACTGCAATTAAATAATCGGGGAATACAATGGGGATTGCTATATCAGGCATTTTTTATTTTCCAAGTTTTTCATGTAATAGATCGTTTTTTACGACCAGAGCTACATTAGTATTTTGTATACTCACATGCTAAATTAATATTTGAATCATAGGATTTATACTAGGGATTGTGTGGGGTAGGTGTGAAGTAAATCACATGGTAAGTTTTCTAATATTGATTCTAGTTAATGTCTTACTCTATTTGTCGTTAATTGTAATTGTGTAATATTGGTATTGCGTCAGCATATCTGAGTCATGACCAAGTGCACGAAACAAGACCTGATAATCATATAGTCAGCCTCCCAAAGTTCAGCGCTAGCGTACTAAACTAGCATTGGACAAATGACCAAACAATTGGGAGACTGAAATGAA
>CALZJE010000158.1 GCA_945787715.1 uncultured Ectothiorhodospiraceae bacterium
TAGGTTTTAACGCGTTTATGGAGACACGCTTTAGGCTTCACTTCAACCTTGGTCGTATGACACAGAACCAAAAATTTTTACCGCATACGATTAACTCGAACAATGTTGAGTTAAACACAGCTCTGCAACAAGAATCAGCCAGCGCTAAAATCGATAATGTTCATCTGGATTTGAGAGCAAGTAATTCAGAAATAGACAGGCTTAAACTAAACGCTGATATTACATATCATGAGCGAAAAAATAAAACACCTGAAGCAGCATTTGATTATGTTAAGCTGGATTATGCCAATGGTGAAACACGTAAACCCTTACCCTACGGCTTTAAAAAATGGACAGGAATGTTTTCCGCGATATATCAAATATCTCAATTCAGTAAAGCTGATGTTGGTATTCGCCATGATCGAGTTAATCGAACGCTACAAGATGTAAAACAAAATAAAGAAAACAGTCTTTACATCAAAACCAGATCACGTTTATCTTCAAATCTGGATGTTGGTTTAAAATACACTTTTTCAAAACGCGATGCTATCTCCTATAAAAGCATTGATTCGCTGCAAAACCCGCTGCTTCGCAAGTACTATTTAGCGAATAGAAAGCGCACCCTGTATGGTACTGAAATATCATTTTACTTCTTTGAATCGAGCAGTATTGATTTTAACATTGACTTTGGTTTGGATGACTACACGAATTCAATGCTTGGCTTAACAGATTCAGAAGAAATAAACGTTGAGTTGCAAATGAATAGCTCAATAACAGATAGCATTAATATGTTCATATTTGGGAGTTATGAATTACTAAACTCGACACAAAGGGGCAGTCAAAACGAAATCACCGCTGATTGGAAAGCAGAAAATGAGGATAGTGTACTTACACTAGGAGGCGGGTTAGAAGTAATCGAATTGTTTGAAAATATTAACACTGGATTGCAATATACTTTCAGTAATACAGAAGGAAAAACCTTATTTGAATCAGAGCTAATCGGCGATGATTTACCAAAATATGAATCCCAATACTTTAACATAAGCATATATGGGATCTATCATGCCAATGAAAACTTTACACTGAAAGTCGCTTACATTTTTGAATATTACCAAGAAGCTAATTGGCAAATAGATGATATCGCTTCAAATACTCTTTCACGCATTATCTCTTTAGTGATATCTATTAATTATGTTTTTTGATATTCAATTTAAAATGATGTAAACGGAGTAGTATGAAATCTATTATTTCTATAAACTTAGTTATTACTCGTAGCGTTCCACTGCGCAATCCAAGTTCATCCTAACGGTTCATAATAATCCGAGGAAAAAGACTTTGGATACTGCATAAAGGGCTGTACGGAGTTTTTCCGAAATGTTCAATACTATTATTGTGATTTTTAGAAAAAGTGAGCGGCTTACTCACCCGAATTAAATTTAATCGAGCGTGTGTGGCGCTTCTTTAAGAAAAGTGTTTTATACAATCAATACTACGAAGATCTAACTGAATTTAGAAAAGTATCAATTAATTTTTTTTGAAATATTGATGAGCACAATGAAGAGCTATTTTCATTGTTAGGTGGTGGCTTTGAGGGGCATCATTACACCTAATTCTTAAACGCTTTGGGTATATATGCAAGCCTGAACATATTCCTGCCAACTATGCCAAACGAAACACCGCGGAGTACAGTCCTACTCAAGCCACTTGCCAGCCATTTTTTTGGCTTAAATTTACATCACCTACTTCTACAGTACTAGACAATGACATTAACCAATCCACTGTGGAAGTAATATCAGATATTGGAATAGGCACTTGTTCTTTGAAACGCCCCTCCTTTATATCCGATAACACCTCTTCTGTTGCTACGTTTCCAGGATTGATTACCGTAAAACCTATGCCTTCATTGCTCAATGCCTTGCGTAGCCCTTGGATAGCCCCGCGTAGCGCAAATTTACTAGCAGAATACGCAACCTGCTTAGATGCTGATTGCTCAATACCAGACATGGCGCCTAAATAAATGGCCCGAGGGTTGTTAGATAGTGAGAGGTTCTTAACTAATCGCTTAGTAATTTCTATGGGAGCCACGATATTGACTGACATTATGTGTCGTGTTTCATCATCTTTTGTATCTAAAAAGGAAAAGTCTGGCATAAATCCTTTCTCTTCCCACACACCAGCAGAAAAAATAAGTATATCGATTCTTTTATCGCTAATTTTATTGATTAACTTCTCTATTCCTTCAGCGCTAGAGACATCCCCTTTTATCCACTCACCGTCATTAGAACGACTACGAGACGCACCATATACATTATGACCAGTATCTACAAAGTGCTTCGCTAACTCGGCACCGATTCCACGGCTAGAGCCTATAATCAATATACTCTTTTTCATAATCAATTCTTTGCTGAAACTCCGTATAGATGGCCGATAGTCATTTGACCGGGGCAGACTAATGAGTGACCCCGTTCGATGCGGGAAAGGCGGAACAGAGCGAAGCTGCGTGTAACCTGTCCCGCACAATCTAACCTTGTTCGTTAGCTTTGTATTTTGAACACTTCCGCAAAACTCTCTCCTTTTTTAACGCGCTTCAGCCCTTCAAATAAGGTCGGCGTTTCTTTGGAGTCTAATAAATTACTCACTTCCCGTTTGGCAGCAGCATAGCTATTTGCCGCTTCAAAAAAAGATCTGTAGCTAAATATCTCAAGCACAAAGGACGAATCCGGCATTTGCTCGTATCCTAAATTATAACGCTCTCGATAATCAACTTGCATAGCAACACCTTCGTCGAACCATGATGGTATTTCTTGTAACATGATCCATGCTCCAACTCTATGAAGTATCTCTGCGTGTACAAGTTCATGTGCAACAATATCTGTATTTTGCCCCTTGGGGCCAATTAACAGACATGCACGTTTACCTATGGTTGGAGTTTGACCATAAGAGTTTATTTTTAATGGCCAAAATGCGTCCGGATCTTTAAAAAATACCACAATTGGTGTTGCTAGTGGTTCTCCAAAAGTGCCTTTTATTCGTTGTTGAGCCTTAGTTACAAGATTCCTATACTTTTTGCGTTCAGAATCACTACTATCGGCTGGTATGAAAAATCGATCAGACAAGCGCTCCATCTTAAATGCACTTATTGTGGCGCAAGCTATTGGAGCTGACATAGCAACTGTGGCTGAAAAAATCCCTATACCTAATAGTGCGCTTAATAGAATACTCCAAATTTTAATCGAATTCACAATACTCTCTCTAAAAAGCTAACACCATAAACCACGCATTAAAATGTCCGCTGGAGTTATTCCTTATGATTGTCAATTAGCCGAACTACAGATTTCAATATATTTACCAATAATATTTTTCATTCCATACTCTATGCATTCAATCGTAAGCACATGACCAATTGAAACCTCGAGAATATCATTGATTGTTAAAAATTTTGATAGATTTGTTAAGTCTAAATCATGCCCAGCATTAACACCTATTCCTAATTGTTGAGCTTCAATAGCCGAAGCTTTATATTGATTAAATATAGTTTCATGTTTTGGTTTGTTAAAAGTTGATGCATATTCCTCTGTATATAGTTCAATTCTATTTGCACCGGTACTTGGTACTAATTTAATTTGATTCGGAGATGGATCAATAAAAATAGAACTCCTGATTCCTTCATAAGCTAGCTGACTACAAACGCTTTCAACAAAGCTAGCGTCTTTCTCTAAGCTCCATCCATGATCTGATGTTAATTGACCAGGGCTATCAGGAACTAATGTACACTGTTCAGGTTTTATTCTTGTTACTAAATCCATGAAATCCAGTGAAGGATAACCTTCAATATTAAATTCTACATCTGGATTGCCTGAAAGCAATTCTCCCAGCTCTATAGCGTCACGTTTTGTTATATGACGTTCATCTTGCCTCGGATGGATAGTGATACCTTGAACCCCTAAATCCATCATTTTATTTGCAAATTCAACTACATTTGGGAAATCACGTCCTCTTGAATTTCTTAATAAAGCAATCTTGTTTAAATTTACACTTAACTTTGTCATATATCAAATCCTATTTCTTGGGAGCATAACACCAGCAATTACCGGCATTTTGTAGTGATGTTTAAGCTGCGCTAGGTTTTTGTAGCATAGCCTAAACACCGCAGAAACAAACGATTGGGTCTGGCTTGCATTATTGCATTTGCGGAGTTGTAAATAGATTACACAGAAATGCAATAAAACAGGCCAGACTCCATTCCTTTTTTTCATATAACGTTCGTATCAATTGCATTCATTTTTTGGAGATTTTTTGCCTACAATGGAGCGATAGCGATTAGAAAAACAAAAAATTAATACCTATTTGATATGAATGTTATTTTTATGAGTTCTAGCATCAAAATTTATTTGCAAAACAATAATTTTCTTTAACCGATGTAATTCTACCAGATTATGAAGACACCCAACTAATTTTAACTCAAAAATTGTTGGGCGGATTCAGTAATTGCATACGCTTGAATTTTGATCGTTGAGAGTGAAAATAATATTTCGGATGGAGTTTTTTTTGATTAGAGGTTAGAAAGACAACAATATTATTTCAAGGCGCAATGAAACACTATCCTCAATTTAAAGAAAATCAATTATTGATACTTTATCGATAAAGCACTTGGCTTAATTTGTATCCCTTAACGAATTTTACGCCAAGTTGGCTGGCATATACTCTTAATTTTTCGAGCCGTCCCAGTGCATTGATTAGTGCAAGCTGAGGCCGGTTACCTTGCATGTGATGAATAAAATGTTCTGGATCGAGTCCTAAAC
>CALZJE010000159.1 GCA_945787715.1 uncultured Ectothiorhodospiraceae bacterium
TATCTTTCCAACGATTAAGATGATGTGCCTAGCCTGCGTTATTGCATTTTTATAATAAAGGAAGGTTAATAATACAATTATGCAAGCCAGGCACCTTTCCTGGGTATCTTCTTAGGTTATCCTTTTTGGGGAACGATCAAGCAGCGGATGTTTTCGACTGCGCATTACACCTATTAGCGATTAAAATATTGAGCTTCCGCACTAAACACCAAATATATTTTTGGTGATAGAAATACAAATATTAGCATTTATTTTATATGATTATTTGGGCTTTTTAATAGATAATCACTGAATAATTTCTTCTGGCTTATCAAGTGGTTTTCATCCATATAATCCACCAAGTTATCTGCCAAGTCATTATTTAAATGTGGAATGATCCTATCTTGATCGTCACTTCCAAGTTGATGGACAAAATCTAGTGAAGGAATACTTCCCAAATAGAAAATATTAGAGTTGGTATTCTTTCCTAATTTCAAATAATCAAAATTTACAGAGCTATCAAATCCATATTGAACTAACATATGATTATTAAGGGTCTCAGGAACTAACAAATCTTCAGAATTACTACAACCTGTTTCAACTTTAAAGTTGGCGAATCCGAAAACAACTGCTGTTATAAGGAAATTAGATCCGTCAATTTTTCTAGTTTCACTTTCTATATTGATGCAAGTTGTTTTAGATTCTCGAACTTCGAACATAGTATTCTCAAAATCTTCTTGAGGTAAATATGATAAATATATTTTTTCTGCATCAGCTGAAGATTTGATATTTTTTAACTTTTGTTTCTTATTGTTAAGAGTCGCATCCATTCCGATAAACTGATATTTACCCTCTGGTAAACTCACTTTTCCTGTTTTCCTGTTAAATTTATACCATTTTTCAGTGAGTATGTTTTTTATGTAGTATTTTGTAGATACTCGATCATATGCAATTTTTCCATCAACATCTTCCTGGTGTGTAGGTGTTATTATGAATTGCAGAACTCCATTTTCAGGCTTGATTTGTTTTATATTACTAATCCTTGGTGGTAATATAGTTGTTGTTCCATTAAAAACAGTGATTATCGTTTCTTCTGCTGTTTTACCATCATCATTTTCGATGCTTGGGTCAATATTATTCTCTAATAACAAGTCAACTCCTACTTGATTGCCATTAAGCCCTCCATACGCATATGCATAAAAAAGTGCTGTTTCATCATAATCATTTTCTAAATTTACATCAGCTCCATTTGCTATTAATATTTTTGCAACATCTGTTTTATCAGCATCCACTATTGCATACATGAGCGCTGTTGTACCGTTAGAGCTTTGTGCATTAACATCCGCACCTTTACTTATTAAATACTGTACAATATTTTCTTTCGATGCATACATTAAAGGAGTTTGTTTCGCAATATTTCTACTATTGACGTTGACCTTATTAACTTCTATTTGATGTTTGACTTCTTCAAGATTACCTTCACCTGCCGGAATATGTAACTTCTTATTATTAGCGCAAGCAAAAGTACCAACCAATAGTGTTACTGAGATTATTCTAAGAATTATTTTTCGCATTGTTGTTCTCCAATTATTTTGGCTCGATGCCCGCAAATGTCATTCGGAATTGCGACAAATTTAGATATTCAAGCATACGCGTATATATGTGAGCATGCTCATCCCTCGTTCTCAGATCTATCGAAATTCAATCTTTTGTGCTGATGAATTGAAAACTAATTTTGCAGATATAGCCTGGTCTTCATTATTAAGACCTACGTTATATTGAGCATTATAACTCGGGTCACGTCTGCATTGTTGTATCATATTAACTTGTCTTGATCACAGGCTCTCAAAGAATCATTAAACTCAGAAGTTAAATATTCAATATGATACTTGTCCCTTAACCTCTTTACAATTCTATTGTCCGTTATCCCTGACACATCTGATGCTATATGTTTTACCGGTTACGAATCCTGCATAAGCTGAAAATGTTGATATATCCTCTGTTGCACCATTTTCGGATAAAACTTCATTAACCGCTCCATATCTAAGACTACCTCCAATAGGTCTACCATCTATTAAGAAACTCGTCCAAGTTAAGTGTCTTAATTTAGTGAAATCAGCATTACTTTCATTTGAGTAGTGTTCATAAGTATAACTAAGATTACTTCTATATTGAGAATACAGTTTGAAGGCTTCAGTTTTCGTGGGTAATCGCCAATCATCATAATTATCGACTCTTCTATCTTTGCATATTTTACTTGCTTCTTCGTCAGAATTTGCTCCCAATGTATATACTTCAGCGTTATCTTGCCATGTTAAGCCAGAATCGTTTACAGTAAGTGTATTTTTAGTTCTAACAAAATTATCACCGGCATTCTCGGTTGTTGTACTGTCTCCGCCGCCTCCACAGCCACTCAATCCTATACCTAAAATGATTGTAGAAACAACTAGATGTTTGTTGCTCATTTTTTTCTCCAATAATAGTGATTTCTCACTATGTTTTTTCTGAGAGTAGCAAAGCTATTAAATAATCACTGTTTAAACGCTTAGATGCATCAGTGGGGGGCTTTCCGTGTCGATGCGATGTTGAGCATGTATGCACGTATTTGAAAAAACAAGTATGCATACCGGATCGCCTAACTTTGCTCTCTCTACTTTATGATAAAAAACTACAAACAATATCGCCTTTATTTATGTCAGAGTTCTATCGTAATTCAAGATTCTGTGTATTAGAGTTGAAATATAATTTTGCAGATACCGCTTGATATTCATGATCGAAACCTTCGCTAACCTGGATATTATACACTGTGTCTAATTTCATTGTTGGTAGTACTCTGTCACCGGGGAAACCACTACTAGTATTAATGCATTCGAATTTAACTTCAGTGCTAATTTCAAAAATGTTGCAGGTGACTTCATATGATCCAGTAATGTTCGATGTCATAAAGAATCCTTCTCGTTCAGTTACACCATTTTCTCGTGATAATACTTCACTATAGCCAACATAGTTCTTTTTCCACTGAATTTTTACTGTCATATCATCTACGGATGTGACACTAACACTATCGTGACTTGAAGATGTAGTGTCATCTTCTGGTACACAGGCAGTAAGCATAGATAATCCAATTATAATTGCGAATCTTAAATTATTTGTTTTTATTGAAGAGATATTTTCCATGTTAATTTCCTTTAAATTTACAGTTATATTGCCTGTATTAAAACCTAAAAACTAATTCTTTTCGTAGTCTTCCAGATGCTCCATCAATACCTGAATTAGCATATCCAACAGCTATAAATATTTCAGCGCAAAAAACGGAACTGCTTAAAAAGCAGTTGCTGCGTCGAAACTTGAAATTTTGTTTTTCACGTTACTTTCTCCTATAAGGTGAGTGCAAAAATAGTTATTTGCAGACAGCATTTCGAGAATAATTATTCAAGCATTGAAAAAATAAGTGTGCTTATCTTGTTAGAGTTGAACACATTAAAGATGCCCACAGCATGCAAATATTACTGTGGGCAATGTTCCTATTGTGGTGCAATTGACAACGTATAAGGCACATCAAGATCATACGTGTTATTGTAAGGAAGGATTCCAACATAATAATCGCCGTTATCTAATGAGTGCGTTAATGTGGGCGCTGTGTTTATAGCTCGCACAATTTCTTGTTTATTGGCATCGTAAAGAATCAGATAGTGTTGTTTTGTCGTATGGGCCGAGGTCACTTTAAACGTGCCGGGTGTGGTTACGACAAATTTATAGAAGTCCCAATCATTACTGGTATCCTCATAGCTATCCGGTGTCAACGGCGTACCCAATACAGAGCCGGACAGTGTCAGCGTATATGGGACGTCCAAATCAAACGTGCTGTTGTAGGGGAGAATGCCTACATAATAGGTCCCCTGAAGCAGTGAACGTGTTAATGTCGGCGCGGCACTTACGGCACGTACAATTTCCTGCTTATCGGCATTGTAGAGGATCAGATAGTGTTGTTTTGCCGTATGGGCCGAGGTCACTTTAAACGTACCGGGTGTGGTTACAACAAATTTATAGAAGTCCCAATCATTGCTGGTATCCATGTACGCATCAATGCTCCCAGCGGATGACAGCTCGGTGGCGGTAGCAAACGAATCATTTTCTTCATAACTATCCGGTGTCAACGGCGCACCCAACACCGAACCTGACAGTGTTAGCGTATAAGGTACATCCAAATCAAACGTGCTGTTGTAGGGGAGAACGCCTACATAATAGGTCCCCTGAAGCAGTGAACGTGTTAATGTCGGTGCGGTACTTACGGCTCGTACAATTTCCTGTTTATCCGCATTATAAAGGATCAGATAGTGTTGTTTTGTCGTATGGGCCGAGGTCACTTTAAACGTGCCGGGTGTGGTTACGACAAATTTATAGAAGTCCCAATCATTACTGGTATCC
>CALZJE010000160.1 GCA_945787715.1 uncultured Ectothiorhodospiraceae bacterium
TCCTATCGATGCCCAGTATTTCCGAATCAGCTTCCAAGGCACAATTACGCCACCAAGATCTGTAAGATGCCGTCATTTCTCCTGCTCTCCTAACTTGTGTCCTAGATTCAAATTGTAAGTGCAATTCTTTTCCAAGATTGGATAAGAAAGGTTAACTGTCATTTCCTTTAAGTCATCACACAAAAAAGGAGCCACAAAAATGACATATACACCGTTGACCTTAGGCATACGATACCAGATTTCCTGATATTTGGAAGAAGGGTATACACAAAAATACATATCTACACTGGTTTGTTTTTCAGCAGCGACTACTAGCAGAGAAATACGAAGAAATAGTAGAGAAAGGCGATTATGATCCAGAGTATGCTAATGACTTGGCACTTGCAAGAAAACAAGTGGCCCGTAAAAAGATCGTAATTGATGCAATCGTAGAGCGCGCAATCGAAGGCTTGCTCGAGCTAAAGTTCTCACCTAATCAGATATCCATACGGTTGGCGAAAAACGAAACCTATGTCTCCTGAACTGGTATACATATATGTAGTGGTCTAATGGAACCAGACACACAATTAAGAGCAAATATGCTAAAACTTAATTGAGGTGAAAGATGACAAGAAAACAACAGAAGTTTACTGAAGAATTTAAACAGGGTGCTGCAAAAATGGTGCTGCAAGAAGGATTAAGCCAAACAGAAGTAGCTCGTCGTTTAGGCACAAGCAGTAAAAATATATCTCGATGGGTAAAAGAACTCCAAAATATCCACTCAACTATGACACCGTCTGGTGATAATATAAGCACTCATGAGAAAAAATGTGCGGCATTAGAAAAAGAAAATCGACGTTTAAAAATGGAACGTGAAATCCTAAAAAAGGCCGCGGCCTTCTTTGCGAACGAATCCAACTAAGGCTTGAGTTTATTCAGGCACATCGCAAAGAATGGCCGGTAAAGTTAATGTGTGAGTTATTTGAAGTCGATCGTAGTTACTACTATGAATATATCGGTAAAAAAGATCAGCGTCCATCGGAAGCTGTTTCACTCATTGAAGATCGATTGAAAGATTTGTTTAATAAACACAAAGAGAACTACGGTTCTAGGCGCTTGATGAAAGCACTTAATGATGAAGTATTTATCATCGGTCGTTATAAAGTGCGTTCATTGATGCGGAAACATAACCTTGTGGTTAAACGAAAATATCGTTTTAAAGTCACAACGGATAACCAGCACAATGAGCCAGTAGCAGATAATATCTTAAACAGAAACTTTCATGTAAAACAACCTAATCACGTCTGGACTACTGATATTACCTATCTTTGGACCAATCAGGGATGGTTGTATTTAGCGATTGTTGTGGACTTGTTTTCACGGCAAATTATTGGCTGGTCTATTCAAGAACACATGAGAACTTCTTTATGCATAGATGCGTTAAAAATGGCTTGGTTTCGTCGAAAATATCCCGAGGGTGTTTTACATCACTCTGATCGAGGTAGCCAATATGCGAGCCAGGAATATCGTAAACAACTTAAAGACTACAATATGACACAAAGCATGAGCCGCAAAGGAAATTGCTGGGATAACTCTCCTACTGAGCGAGTATTTAGAACACTGAAATCTGAATGGTTAAATAGATTTAATTTTCAAACAAAAACAGAAGCAATTAAGGAGGTGTGGAACTACATTTGTTATTACAACTGCGATCGAATTCATTCTGCTCTAGGCTATCAAACCCCGATGAGCTATGAGCAGCAAAATATTCTAAGCGAAGTCTCTTAAAAAAGTGTCTGGTATATCTTGACCATTACAATACCAGGCACTTTTTTAAGAGACTTCGCTTAGAAAAACATGGTCTGTCTCCTAATACACAAACTTGCGGCGACTTTATACCTTAAAAAGGATGCAGCACTGGGATTCATGGTTAAGAACTTACGAACATTGTAAGAGGGATTTTAAGTTATCTCTGAAACGAATTTAAGCGACTCTTTGAAGCTCCACCAAGATTTTAGAATGACATGGTAATGGAATAGAAAACGGACTATCTTACGATAACGGAAATTATAGGAACTCAACGACTATGGACTGAAGGTCCATAGTCGTTGAGTTTCACCAGAATATATTGGTGAATTTTTAGAGATTACTTGATTCCTTTGATATTTCTCTTTATCCTCAATATCCTAATTCAGTGTTCCTTAAGTTTTCCGATATTAAATCCCTTCCCCATGGCCTTTTTCTGTGTATTAGAGTGCGGGATCTATTTGAGGGTATAAAAAGTCTGCCCGGCCAAGTCCTGGTACTTTGTAAAACTTCCACCCGGCGCACTGGAGCCTTTTGTTCTCCAGCCAAACAAGCCTTTTTTACTCGGGTCGGTCACACCAATCAGGGCATTGTCTGCCGCTACTGCTTTGGCATTCTCTATGTAATAGGCGTACTTCTCCCTGGCAGGGTGATTGTAATTATTCGCGATCGATAAAAAGCCGATCAAGTTGTTTTTGATATCTGCATCAATATTCGGATATTTTTCAAAACCATGGAACTGACCCTTGGCCTGAACAATATCGTAGATATCATATTTTTCCTTGCCGGGTTTTTTCCTGGCTCCGAAAATATTTGGCGTCTTGTGATTCAGTCTGTTTCGAATCACCAGTCGCATCCAGAGCATGGATTTTTTTGACTCGTCTTCTTTATAGTTTACGTGACCTGGATTAATACTTTCTGCCAGAAAGAGCCTGGTTAACATGCCCGGCACGGTCGAAGGTTCGGGTAGGGAAATAATAACTTTACTAAATACAATAATCTTGACTGTGGCGACAACTTTATCCTTGTGTTTTGCCTCCAGGGTCACGGTACCAATCGACTTTCCCTTCAGGCTGATATTCCAGATCCCTTTTGGCCCATCAAAGGGAGAGGACTTTATATTTGCGGTAACCGAGTTGTTGCTGGTATGAAGACTGATGTCGGATGCCACTCTAGCCTTAACATCGACCAGGCGAATTCTCTTTGATTCGTTGTTTGGTAGTTTAATTTCTTTGAGTGCGGTGGTGTGATTGGTTGTATCAGAAAAATGTGACATTATCCCTCTCCCATAGTTCTTCCATACTAGAAAAAATCAGTTACTAATTATAATTAAATCCCCATTGACGACAGCAGCATATATCTTCTCATTGACCCAGGGCTGGCTAACCAGATAAGTGCTGGTTCCCACGTCTTTGTCGGTTTTCACAACATCCTTATCCAGATCGATAACCTGGCCACTACTCGGGTATCTGATGGATAACCAGGTCTCCTCCCGTTGATTACCCGGTGTCAAAATCCATAATTTACGCCCTTCCTTCCAGAGCATATATGTCAGGTTATCATCGCTTTTATATTTCGCGACATAAAAGTGGTGCTGGCCTTTAAAAGTGGGGGCGCGATCCCTGACTATCTGTTTAAGGGTTTTCTTAAAATGAATAAACCCCGGATTATCTGTAATAGATACAGGGATATCTGAGTTGCTTGCATTCGAGGAAGCAGCCGTCCCGCTAATTGCAAGAATCAGTGAAAATGTCAGAAAAAGTCTCAGAATTGGTTTAAACATAAGGGTCTTTTGGAAAATCAGTGGGTAAAATATTGATCAACTAGAATGATTTGTGTCGCATTGAGTTTCATATCATGATGTTAGTTACCAAGCCAATATCATTAAATAGTAAACCCAAT
>CALZJE010000161.1 GCA_945787715.1 uncultured Ectothiorhodospiraceae bacterium
AATTTAATACTTTCTAGTGGTGCGGATGGTTATACTCGAATTTATGATAGAAGCACGACCAACGAAGTAATGTCTTTTAACCAGGGAACTGCTCATACCTCTATTAGGCATCGAACCGATTGGTCGCATGATGGAACTCGCGTCGCAACAGGTAATAATCAGGGTGGAAAGATATGGGATGCTGCTACTGGAGTTAAAATTGCCGATGTATCGTTAGCGTATGTAAAGAGTATTAAATTTGATCCAACCAATAAAGATTGGGTGATAACCGGTGAATCATCAGGAGTTGTCAATCTCTGGGATATTACCGCACCGACTTCTCCTGTAAGAGTATTCAGCGATCCAGATACATCGAGCGTTAATGATGTCGCTTTTTCACCTGATGGTAATTACATTGCAATGGTTACCAATGCAGGATTTTTACATATCTGGGATCGCAATGACAATACAAGTCCAATTAAAACGGCAGGTTTATATAACGGCAGTACCCAACGGGAAGGCTCTCGAGTCCTTTATGCGAACGATGGTAATAGTATATTTGTTCACGCCAGAGCTAGTATAATCAAGTTTGATATAGCTACTATGACACCAATAGAAACTTATGTTGGATATGGTGGCTCTTATAACACTGATGGCATATCCTCGTTCACCGTCAAGTCTGATAATACAACAGCATTGATCGGCCATAACGGCGCTTATTATTCGCCAGCAAAACCTGTAAACATTAAAGGTTTCAACCTTGACTCAGGACTCGACATAATTGCTTATTACCGTGATGACGCAGAGACGGTGATTGAAGCGAATTATTCCCCTGATGGCGAGCTTCTTGTCAGTGCCCATTCAGCCGGTGACGCTACAATTTGGGGTGCTCTCAGTGGCGCACCATTAAGAAATCTGACAGGACATACAGACCAGGTTGTTAGCGCCAGATTTAGTCCAGACAGCACTAAGATTGTTACTGCCAGCCCGGACGGGACGGCACGTGTTTGGGATACAGCAACAGGTACTGAACTGCGTGCGATTTCTCACCCTGGTAACCCACCACTTAACGCAGCTTCTTTTCTAGATAACAATACAATTTTCTCTGTCAGCGGTAGAAATGGTTCAATCCTAGGTGATGGAAGTGCCATGGCTTGGGATATCAGTACTGGCAATCAAGCTAGTGGTAGCACATCATTACGCAATCCTAATTATCAATGGCTACAAAGCGCAACGAATACAAATGAATATTATCTAGTTACTTCAAGCAGTACTGATCCGTTTATTAGTCTACCAACGGCATTAAAAATTAGTACTATTAGCGCAACAAGTGGCACACTTGGCAGCCTAACCTTAGGGCAATGGGCATTTGGTGACAACGACAGCTTGGGTTTTTCTACCATTTATTATCGAGAAGCCACTGATACTGATCCTGACACTCTGGCGCTTGATACTATTACTGCTGAGCATTTGTTGGTATTTAACACATTTTCAGATGTGGTGAATACTGCGAGTTATGCAAACGATATCGATATATCGCTAGCTGATAACACACGCTTTGTTATCGCGACTGACACAGGTAGCCAATTGTGGTCAACCAGCAACACTGACAAGCCTTTGTGTTTTTTAAACTCAGGCTATTACCACCGAACTGCACGCGTGTCGCCAGATGGTTTGCGTGTTGTTGTGTCCAGCGGACATGCAGCACCGCTTTACAGTGTCGACCCTTCTGCCGTCGAATATTGTGGAAATCCACTAGGGTCTGCCAATCACAGTTATATTCGCCACGCCATATTTTCTCCGAACGATGGTGGCATGAATGTGTTAACGCAAGCTGACGGTGGTGGATACAGCGCTAACATATACCTTCATGATATGGATCCCAATTCCGCGACATTTCAAACTAGAGTTAAGTCTTACGGTGAACCCTGTATACAACCTTGCCAAACACAACAGCGTCGAAAAATGACCAATATCGCGTTCACTCCCGATGGTAGCAGTGTATTAACGATGGGTAGAGCTGTTGCCTTTCAACCCGCTTGGATCGATTTTGACGGTTGGTTTGCAATAACCGACTCTGGCGGTAAATTGTTGCGTCCGGATGAAGATGATAATGCAAACCCTTATTATGTAGATATTGTTACAACTAATGCAGGATGTTTTACAGGCTTTAATAATGCTTGTGGTGGTGAAACAGGAAATTTGACTTGCGCTGAAGTTGGCGGCTGTGAATCCCATAATGTTGTCTCTCAATTTGACCATGAGCGAAACGGTACTACACCTGATCCAAAATTTGATTATTTGAAATCACAATTGGATGCGCTAAATCCTGCCTGGATGTTGGATATCTATTCAGCGCAGACGATTGAGTAACTTTTTCAGGCTGAAGGGCTTTATGGTATAAACCTGCGTTTTGAAAAATGACATGCACAATACCTAATAACATTTCTGTATTTTAAGATTTTTTAAGATGGGTATTAATCAAAGAGGTCTTTAAGAAGAGTTGTTTTGCATCTTCGTCACATAAATCTCGTTCACTGAATTGAGAATCAAATCTATAAGTTATCGTGATTATGAATGGTTCAAGAAGTTTAAGCGCTGGAAAGTTGTTGGGATAATTAATAATTACGTACTTGCTGGCCATGTCAAATGACGAATATTATTCTTTCCTGATTTTTTAACTTCATACATTAAATCATCAACCTTTTTAATCATATCGCGACTTGTGGACATAACTTCAGAAAACGTTATTGCACCTATACTAAAAGTCACAGGCCACGCTTTTTCATTCATTGATGCAAGCAATTCTTGTTGTATTTTCAATAGTACGGGTAAAGCTGATGTTGCTTCAAGAGCTGGGAATAAAATGGCAAATTCATCACCACCCAAACGTGCCGAACTATCGGTATTCCGAATGTTTTCACACAACGTTTTTGCTACACTTTGTAATAATTCATCTCCGACATCATGACCCATTGAGTCGTTGATATATTTGAAATTATCTATATCTAGATAAGCGATAGTAAATGCTTTTGGGTACCGATGCACTCGTGCATATTCGTGCTCTAATTGCTCATAAAAATAACGGCGGTTTGCTAAGCTCGTTAACGGGTCTGTATCAGCTAGACTTTCCTCAAGTGCCAATTTATCACGCACTATCAATAATAATTTTAATATGACAATAAAAAAAGTTAACCTCACCATAGTATTCCAAACAGGAATAAATAAGGTGGAATATTGGCTGCTCGATACTAAATCTGCACTAAACCAAACAGCGGCTGAGGTTATGGCGACAATGAATCCTACTGTTCTGCCGCCATACCATACTGCCAACATAATAGGTATGATGTAAAAAACCGAAAACGATAATTCCGGTCCAATCAAGTAGTCGAAAATTCCTAACATAAAAGTACTCACTAAATAAATCAGAAGGCACTTCGATGTACTTAGGTCTTCAAAATAATTATTGATATATTTTAACAATGTTTTGAACTTTCAATAAATTGGATCAAGCACAAGCGCTTGTAAAGTCTTTCATTCGGCTTCAAACTATAATAATTTTTATACGATTAAATTGAGTAAATAATGGACTACTTCAATAAGACTTATCATCCCCCAGGTACACCTCCTGGAACCTTGACAAAAGAAGAAAGCAGCTCAAAAGAAGAATTTAGCATTCGATTAAT
>CALZJE010000162.1 GCA_945787715.1 uncultured Ectothiorhodospiraceae bacterium
CGGGTTGGGCCAGATGAGCATTTTCCAGCCTTGCTTCACTACCATCTGGGGAGGACAACAATTCCCACCGATATTGCAATTGATCCTCATCTGTATCATTAGATGCACGACCATCCAGTGTTATTGGTTGAAAATGTAAGATATGTAAATCATCGCCAGCAATAGCCATAGGCACAGCATTTTTTGCAGCCGGTTTTGGAGGCGTATTATTTGACTGATTGATATGAACTAGATTTTTCAACCCTTGGAGTACAGTGAAATTACTGATCTGGTTACCCGCCAAATCAACATACTTCAAGTGAGAAAAATGACTTAATACTGAGATATCAGTCAGCCGATTATTTGCAAGCGTTAAATGGGTCAAACTACGCAGTTTCTCTAAATCTGAAAGATCACTCAGGAATATATGTGAAAGTTGTAACTTTTCCAGGGCTTGCAAGTTGCTTAAAGGTTGAATACTCTCAATTGGATTATTACTTAAACCAAGCCCTTTCAACTTGTTAAATTCTGACAAAAACTCAATATACCGTATCGAATTATCCTGAAGTTGCAAGGCCTGCAATTGTGGCAACTCGGCTAGCGTAGCCACATCTTCCAATAAATTTCCTTGCAGATTTAAATCCAGTAGATGTTGCAACTCTGAAATTACCGATACGTCCTGAATTTTATTATTGGAAAGATCCAAGTAAACTAGATTTTTTAAATATTTCAGATCAGTTAAATTGCGAACATCACTATTGTTACAGACTAACCTTCTGACTTCCTCAGCATAAAGATAGCCACTGAGCTTGACACATTGACGCAAACTATCATCTATAAAATTTATCTCTGCAATTGTTAAACGTGTCCGAAAGCTTAATGTTTGTCTTAAGGTATTTGCTGCGTCATCAGTTGCTATCAACAAATAATTGTACCGGGTATCTGGCGTTAGCTCATCGTGAACAAACGCTTGCCCCTCAAAAGTGAGCAGAGAAGGACTTTGCTCTGTTGCAGGTTGATCAACACTATAATAAAGATCAACACTTGAATACGCAGAACTAAAAGTCCAATTCAAGGTAATTTTAGTGCTTTCGGCGCTGCCACTGAACTTGCGCACAATGGGTTTACCGCTTTCAGGTATTGTGGTGAGCACGTTCACCGTATCGGTTATTGCCTCACCAAGTGAGTTAGCCGCTATAATTGATACAGCATATTGTGTATCCGGCTCAAGACCGCTCAAAATATAGGGTGGCGATATATCTTTAATAAGTTGATTCTGATTAGTGTCTTTTTGTGGTCTCTTTTGGTAACGGATAGAGTGATAAGCTGCATCATCCTGTTCATACCAGTCAATATAAATTGCTGTGTCTTTTGCACGCATAAATAGAATTTTCGGCTTGGATGGAATAGCCTTGGCAATATCTGGCATCGCACTGAATACTTTTGACTTCTCACCTTCACCTTGTGGGTATAAAACGCTGATTCGAAAATATTCAGGTACGCCATTTACTGCTTCATGAACAAATCGTGTGCCTTCTATCGCTGAAGCAAGCATTCTTTCATCAACTAAAGATTGTTCCTGACTAGCATAAATTCGATAGCCAAGTGCGCCCGGCATATTTTGCCATCTTAGTACCAGCCTTCCATCACCTCTTGCGATGTGAAGCTCTTCCGGTGCAGATAGTTGTGCTAATGGGTTACCATCCAAAATCACACGAGTAAACTGTGCATATTCCTGTAACTTACTGGCATTAACAATCTGATTATTGGATAGATTAATTTCTGTCAACATTGATTTTTTTGATTCTATGTCAACATTATTACGACTATATTGATGTTTCAGTAGGTTCACTAATGGTTGTAGTTCAGCGACCTGATTCGATGCGAGATTCAAGGTTTTTAAATTATGTAGCGATTCTATACCATCCAAACTAACAATCGTATGCTCCGAACAATCCAGATGCTCCACATTTGTTGCATCCATGTTCGTTTGTTGCACGCAGTTGAGAAAATTTTCATCTGCAACGATCAATGTGGATGAGCGTTTTACATCATATCCAGCATCGGGTGAACAAGCCAAAAGCACGCTACCCAGAATAATACTCACCACAAAAGAATAGAAAACGTTGATCATTTTTTTCATAATTTTTAATCTTATATTGTTTATATTCTAGCCGATCCCACAGATTCGGAATTTAGCTTTGTTGCAACACAATGTTATTTCAATTTCTAATAATAACTGTTTTTAAAAAGGACTTTCCATCCGCACGCCCAATGAAAACTGATGGTTAATATAATCGTCATACATCAGCAATGTGTCATATGAAGCAAATAGAGAAATACCACCTTTAAGGACAGCTGAAAGTGAAAATTGCAAGGTGATATAATCCTGATCTGATTCGTTAGTTTTGAACGTAAAGGGTGACTGGCTATTATCAGCAATCAAAAACCCAGAAACAGATTCCGCACTGGCAGAAAACTCATGTACCGATGCTAAGCGTATTTGCGGCACTAAAACAGCGTGGGAATAACTGAAAGGATGACTCAATGATATTTCCACGTGACTGGTTGTCGAAGTTGCTTGTTGGCGCCCAATTGCCAGATTATATATACCTGCCCCACTTTCGTCGTAAGCGTCTAAAGTCGATGCAGCATGACTCAGTCGAAAACTCAATCCTATCGAACTACCCCAGACAAAGTTATGGTCGTAGCCACCACTTACACTGATAGCCTTTTGCGAGCTTTTTGTTTCAGCATTTGCTGTCTCTGAGATTGATCTCCCCGACAGTAAAAAATCGATGTGCCGTTCCAGATCGTATTGATAAGCGCCGTGATTGGCAACCAAATCAAAATAGTAGTTGTTTTTATAAAAATATGAAGCATACGCGATCAGGTCATATCCTGATGTATTGATTTCACCAACATTCGCATACAATCTAGCACGACTTCTTGATAATCCAATGGCTACGCCAGCAACCAGTCGATTGCTTATACGATAGTCTACCCCCGTGGAAATACCATACTGGATCGGCTTAAAACCCGTTTCATTCGCTGTTTCCTTTCGCTCGCCATAACTGTAATTGCTGGTAAAAAATATGTCGTAGCGATTACCCAGCAAGCCACTAAAGTCATCATCCATCTGATTGCCAAAAGATGAATACAATGATGACAAGGGAATGCGTTGCCCGTCAAGTGACAATGAAAATTCACCAATAGTATTTGTTTTTTTAATACCAGACCGTAGCGTAGTTAATCGATTTCCAATATTGTTCAATTGCTGTTGTTGAATTTGACGGCCCACACGCATCTGACTTGCTGATGAAGCAGGAGAGATTGCACGTAATGCTTGTTCCAAATTTTCACTCGAAGTTTCTGTATCAAAAGCTTGGCAAAGCTCTACAAGACTCTGCTCTTCGTCACTCTCTGCACTAGCACAATAAAAATTGAGCGTTTCAACAATGGCATCTTGAGGCGTATCTTCCTTTGCAGTGGTTTTTGCAACATCATTATCAAGAATACTGATTTCGAATCTCACATTTGAACTGCTATTATCCACCGTCGCATTGATTGGTGCAGTAAAAACTAGATCAAATATTTCTACCGGCTCCTTGATAATATCATCAATGATATCGACGACAATTGTCTTTGAACCACTTTCTCCTGCAGTCCA
>CALZJE010000163.1 GCA_945787715.1 uncultured Ectothiorhodospiraceae bacterium
GGATATTTTTCACACGTGTGTTGCGGCGGGCGACATGGGCGAATAGCTCATGCATCTTTATTTTCCAGCAATACATTAATACAGGCTAGCGCGGGGTTGTGCTATTGCTGGGGATAGATTTTGCCAGTTTTATTTTACATTTTTCTTTTTACTCTCCTCAATTCCTGCGGATCGTTTGCTGCTGAGCAGAATAATTCTGCATCAACTGATATTGCGTTTGAATATGAGCTGGATGAGATCGTTGTTGAAGAGGAAGGTCCCGCTGAAAATGCTCAAATAGGTGATGTATTACTGGAATACGACACAAGTTTTCATACAGTTATTACTCAAGAGCAATTTGAGGGGAAAATTTCAGATGTTGCACAGGAAATTTCTCAGCACTCGCCAGTGCAGGTCAGAAGTCGTGGTGGTTTAGGTAGCTTTTCAACACTATCCCTACGTGGTTCATCAGGTGCTCGTTTACCCATTTATATTGACGGCATTTTACAAAATGATAATTCCACTGGCGGTGTTGATTTAACAAGCTTAACACTCGGACAGGTCGAACAGATTGAAGTCTATCGTGGCATTGTACCGATGGCATTTTCGCAAGCTTCAATCGCAGGTGCAATTAATATCCGCACACGTCGTGTGAATAAACCTACAGCAACAATTTCAGTTGGAACTGGCTCTTTTGAAACATATCAACTAGAAGCAAGTGCTGTCGAAAGTTATCACTACTGGGATTTTTCAATTGCAGGTGCTCATCTTCAAAGTAAGAATAATTATCCCTTTCATTCCAACAATGGCACTGAATACAATAAAACCGACGATTACGATACTATTAGATACCATAATGCGTTTCGTCAAAATAATATTCAGTTTAAAGCACAATCGGATTTTTCAAAATCTAATCGTATAATATTTCATATTGATGCCAGTGACCAAAACAACCAACTTCCTACCTGGAACAACTTTCGAAATCCTGAAACCAAGCTCGAAAAATCTTCCATTAACACCACCCTAAAATGGTTGTCAAATACAAGTGAGTCACTCAATCTTTCTACTTCTTTTGGTTTAAAACGCACAAAACTGGTTTATAGCGATCCATTATCAAGCTTAGGCATTGGTTCACAAATCGCCGAATATGTGACTGAAAAAGGATTTACCAATTTATATCTGGAGAATTTTTGGAAAAATTATATTTTTTCTTATAACACTGAGTTATCCCATGAAGTTTATAAACCTAATTATTTAATTGGGACATCAGACTATGCGAATAGTGCAAGAACTTCATTAAATCTAGGCGCACAGTCACAATCATTTCATTTTAATAACAAACTGATTATTGTTCCTGCAGTAAGGGCACAACACTATATTACGACACGGGAAAAGAGTTTTTTGTATGAATCTTTAAACTCCTCAGACACCGATTACGGACTGCAATTAGGGTTGCAATGGATAGCGAACAAATCGTTAAAGTTTAAAAATAATTGGTCCCGTTATTCACGTACACCGACGTTTATTGAACTTTATTCCGACGCTGGTTTAAGCAAAGGCAATCCGGAGCTTTTATCAGAAAGTGGTGTTACTATTGATTTCGGTTTTGAGAGTACAGTTTCTTTCGCTCAGCTGCTCAGAAAAATATCTTTCACAGGTTCGATTTATCAAACAAATGTCAATAATGTGATCACCTGGATTTATAACTCCCAGGGAGTTGGCCTGGCAACTAACATATCAAAAAGCCGTATACAAGGTATTGAGTTACAACTCGATGTTGATGTTAATGAGATATTTTCCCTTAATTCACTATTAAACGTTAACGACGCCAGAATTATCGAAGGCCCAATCTTTTCCGAAAACAAACAAATCCCCGGTCATGCGTTGATCACTACAAATAATTATTTTATCTTTAATTACAAACAACGATATCAACTCAAAATCGAAGCTAATGCAGAAATCGGCAAATATTATGATTCTTTAAATCAACTGCCGATTGACGATCAATTCAGAGTAAACATCAACCTTGCCTGGATAAATAAAACCTGGCGCTCTGATTTAACGTTTAATAACCTCCTTAGTCAAATGTCTGAAGATTATTATTCGAATCCGCTTCCAGGGCGCGCTTTTTATTTAACATTTCGTTACACTATATAAACACTATGGAGATTTTATGAATAAACGCAATATGAAAACCATTGCACTCTTTAAGTATCTATTACTAACTGCTTTTTTAATACCGATGTTTAGCGCATGTGTGCAAGAAGACGATGACAAAAACATTGTCATTAGCGATTCTATGGCTGTTATCGCCACAACTCAATATGGCAAGGGCAGCAGCTCGGCTCACACTGTAGTAACAGTTGATGATGATCGAAACGCTTCAGATCCATTAAAACCATCACCAGCATCAGATTTTAAAATTGTAGCCTATGGCGACTACTTTTATCGTCTTGATTTAAGTTTCGACACCGTTCAAAAATATTCTCGCTCATCACCAAACAAAGTGATAACTGAATTTTCTGTTACCGGTGATGATTTAAAATCAAATTCACATGACCTGGTATTTTCCAATGAATCAAAAGCCTATCTATTACGATATGACGCAAAAAACATCTGGATTGTCAATCCTTCTGCAACAACAGATAGTGAATTCAAATTGGGTGAATTCGATTTTTCTCACCATGAGCTAGAAGATGAGAATTTGCGTCCACATAGTGGTATTATCGTTAATGATCTTTTGTATATCGTATTTCAACGCTTTGATATAAATTGGACTGCTAAGCCTGCTATTATTGCGGTGATTGATACGACTAGTAATCAGGAAATTGATACCGATGATACAGTCGATGGTATACAAGCGATTAGTTTAGAATTATCCAATCCCGATAAAATAATCTTCCAATCTGATTTAAATAAATTACTTGTGCAAGCATCGGGTCTTATATTTGCCTCTGAAGAAGATCGTTACAATTCTGGTGGAATTACAACAATCGATATTAGCACATATCAAGTAGAAGTATTAATCGACGACACAGAAGACACTAAAAACATCTATAACATGGCAATTGTTTCTGATGAGGTTGGATATTATATTAGTTATGCAGGATGGGAAGATAATTATATTTTCGAATTTAATCCAACAACCGGCGAAGTCGCTTCATCGAGTATTAGTCCATTTGATGGAAAAAATATATCAGATATCGAAGTTGATAAAGATGGGAATCTTTGGGTAGCAAGTGTTATTGATTCAAGCATTTATGTTTTGGATACAACAAGTAATGAACTCACCGGAAAAATAATTACGACAAAACTGCCTCCTCGAGATATCGCATTTGTTACACTTCCCGCAGAAAGTACAGAAGAGTAACATGGGCCGCTATACTCGTGACACTTGAGATATGAGTTTGAAGGGCAATAATAATTATTGCCCTTTTTATCATTCCTTTATCAATATGGAAGAGATCAACTATTCTCTTTCTTACAACTCGCTCTTAACATTCTAATTTCTTGCTCACTAAGATCCGCAGATTTTCCTGGTCTCACTGTGCGAGGTAATGAAATTGGCCCATATCTCATGCGCATTAAGCGACTCACCGTCACACCTTGAGAATCCCATAGGCGACGAACTTCTCGATTGCGGCCTTCTCTGAGAATTAC
>CALZJE010000164.1 GCA_945787715.1 uncultured Ectothiorhodospiraceae bacterium
GAGCTTGCACAAGCATTAGCGCGCCATCCAGATATTGCCCGGATTGATCTTATTACCCGGCGTGTGGTGGATGATGCAATTGCGGATGACTACGCGAAGCCTGTCGAAATACTATCCGATAAATTACGTATTGTACGCATAGATGCTGGCGCTGATGAATATATCGCCAAGGAACAGTTGTGGGATTACCTTCATGGTTTCGCTGATAACCTCGCTAACTTTTTTCGGAAAAGTGGTGTATTGCCAGATATTCTTCACAGTCATTATGCTGATGCAGGCTATGTTGGCGCAAGCTTGGCTAATCAGCTGGGAGTACCGTTAATTCATACGGGTCATTCGCTGGGCCGGGTAAAACGTCGTCGTTTATTAGCGAATGGTCTTTCGACTCAGGAAATTGAAGAGCGTTATAACATGATGCGCCGCATTGAAGCTGAAGAGACGACACTGGCAATTGCGGAACGTGTGATAACCAGCACTTTTCAAGAGATAGAAGAGCAGTACGAACTCTACGATCATTACCAGCCTGAGCAGATGCGAGTGCTGCCACCCGGAACCGACCTGAAACAGTTCACACCACCCACTGGCGAAGAGTTGAATACGCCGCTCTTTAATGAAATTGTCAGACATCTAAAAGCATCCAATAAACCGATCATTTTGGCACTATCACGCCCGGACAAGCGGAAAAATATTGTGGCGCTGTTAGAGGCCTACGGGCAGTCTCCGAGATTGCAGGAGCTGGCTAATTTAGTGATTGTCGCCGGTAATCGAGATGACATTGACGAGCTGGAAGAGGGCGCTCAGGAGGTGTTTCATGAGTTGCTGTTAGCCATCGATCGTTATGATATTTACAGTAAAGTATCGATGCCCAAACATCATCGCCGTGAACAAGTTTCTTTGTTTTATCGTATTACCGCAGCATCGGGCGGCGTGTTTGTTAATCCTGCGCTTACTGAACCTTTTGGTCTTACTTTGATTGAAGCAGCGGCTTCTGGCCTGCCGATAGTTGCGACAGAAGATGGTGGTCCGCGAGATATTATCGGCAATTGTAAGAACGGATTTTTAATTAATCCATTGGAATCAAGTACCATTAGCGAAGCCATTTTAAAACTGTTGCAAGACAAAAAACTTTGGCAGCAGTGTGTTGATGACGGATTGAAGGGAGTGCGAGAGCACTATTCGTGGGATGCTCATGCTGAGCGATACCTATCCTTAGTCCGCCCTATTGTTGAGCGTAGTGAAGTGTTGATACGTAGACCACTTCAACGACGTAGTGAACTCTATCGTGATCGAGCGATCATCAGTGATCTGGATCAAAATCTGATAGGTGATGAAAAATCACTGCAACAGCTGATTGAAGTCTTACGCCAACATCGCAAGAGCAGTAAATTTGCGATTGCCACCGGTCGTCGCTTTGACTCAGCATTGAGAATAATGAGGCAACACAATATTCCGGAGCCAGACATTCTGATCACAAGTTGCGGTACAGAAATTTATTATGCGCCAAAATTTTCTGCTGATATTGCCTGGAGTAATCATATTGATTACGAATGGTCTCCTCATAAAGTCAAGCCGATATTGGCTGAGTTGCCCGGCTTAAAGCTACAGCCAAGATCAGAACAGAGCCGTTTTAAAATCAGCTACTTCATTGATCCTGAAATTGCACCAAATATTGAAGAGATTAGCAGTCTATTGCATCAGAATGAGCAGTCGCTACATCTAAATTTGGCTTTTGGTCAGTATCTGGATGTGATGCCTCAGCGTGCTTCCAAAGGCATGGCGTTACGTTATGTGGCAGACCGTTGGGGTATTCCGTTGGAACGTATTTTTGTTGCCGGTGGTTCAGGTGCCGATGAAGATATGATGCGAGGAAATATGCTGGCTGCAGTGGTGGCGAATCGCCATCATGAGGAGCTGTCCCAGCTTGTGGATATTGAACGCATATATTTCGCTGAGCAACCCTTTGCTGCAGGGATTCTTGAAGCTTTGATGCACTACGATTTTTTTAATGAATGCAAAGATCCAAAGGAACTAGAGGCCATTCATGAGTGAATCAAGACTATTGTTGTGTACCGATATGGATAGAACGGTGATTCCTAATGGCTTGCAATCTGAGCATTCACAAGCGCGCAAACTATTTGCAGAATTTTGCAGCCAACCACAGGTAATCCTCGTTTATGTTACTGGCCGTCACCAGAACCTGGTTAAACAAGCTATTAGGAACTATCGCCTGCCCACGCCAAGTTATGCGATTACCGACGTCGGTACCAAGATTTATCGTATTGAAGATCAACAGTGGCAAGAACTTAAGGCCTGGGAGGATGAGATTGATAAAGACTGGCATGGCAAAAGCCATGGGCAATTAAAGGCGTTGTTTGCAGATATCTCTGACCTTCAACTGCAAGAGCTTAGTAAGCAAAATACCCACAAACTGAGCTATTACACCGCCTTGCATATAAAGCAGGAGAGATTGTTATCGCTGATGACACAGCGCCTCGATGAGATTGGCGTGCAGGCTAGTTTAGTGTGGAGTGTGGATGAACCAAAAGGTATTGGACTGCTGGATGTGTTGCCACGTAATGCGACCAAATTGCATGCTATCGATTTTCTTCGGCAGCAATTAGATTTTTCATTAGATGAGATTGTCTTTGCAGGTGATAGCGGAAATGATCTGCCCGTACTCGGCAGTGTGATACCGTCAGTGTTAGTAGCTAACGCGACGGATGATGTTATTGAAGCTTCAAAAGATTTGACGCAGAAAAATAATACTCAACAAATGTTCTATCTGGCCTCGGGTAAAAATACTATTAAGAACGGTAATTATTCGAGCGGTGTGCTGGAGGGAGTGTATCATTTTGCACCTGCGTTTCGTGAAAAACTAAAACAGATAGGATTTTGCAGTGACGAATAAACAACATTTGATTGTTTTTGGCGAAGTTTTATTTGATTGCTTTCCTAGTGGTGAGCAGGTGCTAGGTGGTGCACCGTTTAATGTTGCATGGCATTTGCAGGCCTTTGGTGATCAACCGCATTTTGTTTCTCGAGTGGGAGATGATTTGCTAGGGAATAAAATTATCGGCGCTATGAAGGAGTGGGGGATGGATATCGATTCAATTCAGATTGATTCACAACACCCCACTGGACGTGTAGATGTGGAGTTGATTGACGATGAACCACATTACACCATCACACCAGATTGTGCCTATGACTTCATTGATGCATCGGTAATGATAAAAAATCCTCACGTCAATGGCATTCTCTATCATGGCACCTTGGCACTACGCAATACTACGGCAAGACAGGCCTACGAGAAACTGGCGAGTAATCCCGGTCTATCGATATTCCTGGATGTGAATTTGCGCTCACCCTGGTGGCAAGAAGATGAGGTGGTCAACTGGTTAAAGTGTGCTCGATGGGTAAAGCTAAATCAGGATGAGTTGAAACAGCTGGGTGGTGACAGTGGTGATATCCAGCAGGACATGGCCTTGTTTCAGAAGAAATATAACTTTGAGTTGCTGATCGTTACCCGAGGGGCAGAAGGGGCGATTGTTCGTGATTCTGAAGGAGGGCTACACCTGGTTAAACCACCAGAAGTCCTGCAATTTGTCGATACTGTTGGTGCTGGTGATGCTTTTAC
>CALZJE010000165.1 GCA_945787715.1 uncultured Ectothiorhodospiraceae bacterium
GTTTGAATCGATTGTAATCGATGGGAAATGTTGCCCGCATTGCCATGACAAAAAAGGACGACAGCTTTTTCCTGGGAGTGCGGAATATACCATCCATGTAGCTGCACGTTGTCTTCTGAAGTAAAGGAAATATTTTGATAGGGCAAGCCAATACTTTTAGGGGTTGAGCTGATTTCTCGACCTGGAAAGTCAGGGTAAAAAATGAGCTTGTCTTGTCGGAAATAAATCAGGGATGTAAACAAGCCATACCCCAATATCAACAACAAACCCAGACTTAACAGTTTCATTGTGCTTTCCTCAATCTTACGTTGACGAAAGCCGAGTTTCGTTTAATTCGCAGTTATCAAACATCGTGAGTTGCCATGCGTCCTTTGCAGATGAGTGACGCAAGATATAAATCCCTTTATCATCGCCTCTTACCTTGAAATAACGGTAATCCGGGCCTTGCCATTGATCCAGGATTTCACTTATTACTACACATCGATTACGTAGGTGAAATCGTAAAGGTCGCTCTTCTCCCCGATAACCGGCATAGCATTCGACGCGAACTATTAAATTGTCAGTCGTGGTTTGCATCATTGTTCTCCTTCATTAATAGACTTTAATCGAACCGTCAATCAACTTATTTTGTATTTCCGGAACGCCGGTTAACTGTTCACTGACTATGTTTCTTATTTCAGTGTCTAATTGGTTTGGGATTGCGCCTTCTGTTAACTGCAAGCGCAAGTCCACAACTTGTGGCTCCTGAACCGGGCTGCCTATGCGACTAACCAGATAACATTGTGCATGCTCAATCAGGGGTAGTTGGTTAACCAGTTTTTCACATATTTTCTGGGCAACAATATTATAAATCTTGCCAACATGCGTCACGGCGTTCTTTCCAGCGGCGGCTTCCATATTCATAGGGCGATAAGGCGTGATGAGTCCGTTGATGCGGTTTCCTCGTCCGACTTCACCGTCATCTCCAGCTTCTGCGGAGGTGCCCGTGACTGTCAAGTATATGTTGTCCTCATCTTTGCCGTCAGCTGTGTTGACACTGAGTGTCACTGGTTTGTTGCATATTGCTTGGACTACATTTTTTGACAGCTCAATAATATTATCCTTTTTTGCCTGATAATCGGCAATATCTGCCACATGTTTGTCTATCAAAGCGCAAGCAATGGTAAGCGCAATGGTTTCCCCCTGGCGAACACCCATCACTTTTATGTCTTCGCCTATTTCCGGGTAAGCTAACTTCACGTCTGTGGAGTTGAGTTTTCGCTCCACTGTCATAACAAGTTGCTCCAGCTCATCAAGTGGCGCATAGCCCACACCACAAGAAGTATCATTGGCGAGGGCAATGCCAGTTTTTTCCTGGCGTAAATAGAGATCAACCAACTCACTTGAGCCAGGCCGTATCATACTATGTAATTTCACATGTTTTTCCGGATCAAGTGCATGCATATGCACCTTCAACCAAGCGCGACTTGTCTCAATAATGAGTTCATTGAGTGGGACTCTGATACCCTTATATTCACAGGTCGCCCGTCCGGCCAGAAATATCTCCATCGGTTCGATAATATGACCACCTTTGAAGGCAGTATTTGATACGCCTCCCCAGAGTAGCGCTTTGTCTACATTATGATGCAGGACAAGCCCAAAGCGATCGCGATAGTATCGGCTCAAGGCAAGACTCAACTCTTCAGCTAAAGCATCACAGATAGTGTCTGGATGGCCTAAGCCTTTTCGCTCAACAATTTCCACAGGTGATTGAGAAGGTGAAAGTTTTTTAACAGGAGTAATCACAACTTGGTACATAAAAAACCTTTAGCTAACTTTGTTTAGAATTTCGGTTGGCACCGGTAGCCACTCTAGCAAAACTACGATTATTATGAGGGCGGTATAGAGCGATGTCACTATTATGTGGCCGCGGATTCCTATTTTCCTCGCACTTTGTTTTGCAAATCCAGCGACACCATAATGTAATAATAAAAAACCTAGCAAATTGCTAAACCAATAAGCAATAATAAAAGCTGGCAAATAAAAGTCTTGATCAATAAGGCTGAAGGGGTAGGAAAAGGCGTACGCTAGAGGAATGTTTACGACAATATCGTTCCACCAGGACAACGGTGAAAGGATGAAACCGACTACAACCGCAGCTGAACGGATGAGGGATTTACTTTTTTCGTGCCTGTGATGGCTTGAGTGATGTGGTGTAGAAGTCATTGGCTCCGAGTCATTAATGTTGAAAATTAAACCAATAGATCTTTTATTATTTTGGTATATAAGGGATAAATTATCTATAATAATAATAGGCAAAAATTATAATTTTTCTACTTGCTTAAAAACAGTTTTCTACTAACCATTTTTCCTTTATTCTTATAGTTTGTCATGGATTAATTTTTCATTGAAGGAGACATAGAGATGAAACTCCCCTTACAGGTTACTTTTCGCAACATGGATGCTTCAGAAGCCATGGAGGCTGAGGTTCGTGAAAAAGCTGAGAAACTGGATCAGTTTTTTAGTGATATTATGAGCTGCCGGGTGGTGGTGGAAGCCCGTCACAAGCATCATCATCAAGGCAACATCTATGATGTGCACATTGATATCAAAGTGCCTGGCAAAGAAATCGCTGTAAGCCGTGAAGCCGGTCTGGATCATGCTCATGAAGATGCATATGTTGCTATCCGCGATGCATTTAATGCAGCCAAGCGTCGCTTACAGGATCATTCGGCGCAAATTCAACGACAGGTTAAAGTTCATGAGGCATCACCCCATGGAAAAATTATTCGATTGACCCCTAATGAGGACTATGGCGTCATTCAAACACTAGATGGTCGTGAAATTTATTTTCACCGTAATAGTCTTCTGAATGCGGATTTGGATGAATTGGAAGTAGGTGCTTCAGTGCGATTCCACGAGGAAAGCGGCGAGCAAGGTCCACAAGCGAGCAGCGTGACTATTGAAGGTAAACATCACGTTGTGGCCTAATAAGCTCAATTCTGTTACATCTCCGGGCTTCAGCTTTGCAGTTAGCCACTTGCATTAGGGTTGGCAAGTGGTAAAGCAATTTGCGATGCCAGCAACTCAGAATCAGTTAAGTGACCGGCTCGCTTTGTAGTCGTTTAATTGTTAATTGGGTTGTTTGAATTGTTTTAAAGGATCCATCCAGTCCTGTTCTGAAGTGTCTGTAACTTCTGTGCCCCGGTCATCTTGTTCGACGATATCAAGCAGTCCGCTCCAGTTTTGAGGTTCTTCACTCAGTTCTATTTCTATAGCATTCCTCTCATCAATGCTGACTTATTCTACATCTCCATCGTAAGGTTGTAGTTCCACGATTTTTGCTTCGTCGTCTACTGCGACAACTTTAAATTTCTGATCTTTGTTCAGGTGGGAATATCAATTGTCTACGACAGGATCCAAATCAATAGCCATCTTTACATCCTCGTTGTGATCACATAATCCGTAAAGTAAATCTTTTAAAAGAATACTCCTTTATTGAGAAGATTCAAAGTTAAAGACGCATTTTCTCATGTCATCAACCTTAACATACGGCACTGTGTTATTTTTTGGCAAGATGGTCATCATACTAATTTTTTTGAATAGATATGAGCACACTCATCAGTTATGTTGGTGCGAAATAATA
>CALZJE010000166.1 GCA_945787715.1 uncultured Ectothiorhodospiraceae bacterium
TAAACAAACTTAAAGAAGTTTTTAAACATGTGGGATGAACGCTGTAGCGCAGACGGCTATGCTTCTGGAACCGAGCTGAATGATTTTTTACTTAGAGTCGTTGAAAAAATAGCAAGAAGCCGAGTGCTTTCCCTGGTACAAGGAGAAGGTAAAGCCTTACGCTTATGAGTTCAGCTTGAAAAAGAGATATAAGAGAAGTCATTGAGAGTAAGTTTCATACGGGGAACCAGCGGCATTATTCAAATCGTGGCCACAAAATCCCAATTATCAGACCGCTTCAATTGCCTTGCACTATAGCTTTGCTAATAGTAGCAATACTTCTTCTTAACGGTACAGATTTTGCTGAATTTTGATAAATCTTATCACAGTTCATCATTTTCCAAAAAAGTACTAGGCCCGAAGATGGAATTACAAAATGTAAATAGCAATCCTATTAAGCAGGAAACAATTAGTTCTCTTGCTACCCTTCCGGTGGCATCAACACAAAACCTTATCAATTTTTCTGCGCTCGATGATCACTTCCCCGGTAAAGAAGATTTTATCCGGAAGATTCTTACTAGAATCCATAAAAACTATAAAGAAATACAACCCAAGTTACATGCTGCAATCGAACAAAACGACATGGAGAGCCTCACACTTTTAGCCCATAGTGTAAAAGGCTCCAGCGGTAACATAATGGCTTTGCCTGTGTTCGAGCTAGCTAATATGACAGAAAATAGCGCTAGAGAGAAAAAACCAAATAGCCTCGACTTAGCAATTGAACTCGTTGATAAGCTTTCTCAATTAAATCGAATAATTGCTCGTAGAGTCGCATAGTAAATCAAGAGAATAGACCTTAGCAATGCACCATCTGTCATCACTGCATTTGACAGGAGTCATGGGTCAGGCCAGCGCTACTGCACTCTTTAATTTATCCAGCCGAGCTTTTCCTTCTCATTAGTTCTTCTCCGCTCTTTCATTCGGTTAACAACACGGCTTAACGTTGCTGAATCTCGATTTAAAAAAATAGCTAGCTCTTCTAATGTCGCAATCTCCAAACTATTCGCCATCCAGGCAAATATTGAACGCAACGCTGTCATTCGTCTCAATCGTGATGGACCAAGTAACTCTTTTTCATCTAAATGATTTAACAAACAAAAGTGCTTTGATAGTTCAGGCAATGTCATTTCAAGTTTAGATTTAGCTTTCTTTTTGGCTATCACTTGCTCAATAAATAAATCATCCCCCAGCACACGACTATCACTAATGCCCTTATGAAATTCTTCGCGATGACCTTCTTTTATGCCATCGTCTACAAATTGCGCATATCGCCCTTGAAACAAATGACCAACCCGTTGTTGTTTTTTATTTATCCAGCGGGCATATCGAAAGGAAATATTTTGCATAATTTTGGACAAAGATTCATCCGCAACCTGAATCGCTAAATGAACATGGTTGTTCATCAAGCAAAAACCATGAATACGATGGCCAAAGCGAGCGACTCCCTCCTGCAATAATAGATAGAAATGAAGTCTATCTTCATCATCGAAGAAAATATTGTCGCCACCATTGCCTCTCAGCATGACATGGTAAAGACCGCCAGGGATACGAATTCGTTGTTTACGTGCCATGCGTGAAGTATAGTCATTAAAGCACAAGTATACAACTAAGCAGGCCTGACCCTTTTCACATTACTGAAACTGCAACATCATTCAATCGCATACACTTACATATATGTCGCTTAGAAGCACTGCTTCACAAGACATTGATTTTTCCAGTACATGTATTAGGTATTTCTGAGTGATGAGTGTTCAGGTTAGTCATAAAATATGGCCTTAGAATACCCTTGTTGTGGTTTTCCTGTTAAGTGTGAGTATCCATCAGGAATTTATATACTTTGCTAATCGTGTATTAGAAACCCATCCGATTAACGGCTCATTTGGGCTACCTGTCTCCGTAATAAAGATATCCTGGCAGCTTTTTATATGTTTCATTTTTGACTTGGCAGCTTTAATTGTCTGATCTTTTGCAACTAAAGCAAAACCTTTATTAACACCAAATTCTATACCTTTTCCCTGATATATTTTTATAAACTCAGCCAGGCTATTAGCATCGGATTTTTTGTTTTCCAAAAGGTATTTATCAACACTTGATTCGTGGATCATATATTTTGGAGCAAACTCAGCATCCAGAACCGGCATCCTACTAACAATACCTTGAAATAATTTCTTAATATCTATTACTGGAACATCTTTTTCAGGCTTATCGAGATGAAAGTAATGTAGATCTTGTATAGGCCGCATTATACTGGTGATAGCAGAATTACTTCGCTCCTCTGGGCTCAACCTGTCTAATATATCTTTGACTTGCTTATTAGCTGATTCGAAATTTACCTTGCCGAAATAAAATGCCAATACGGTACCTACCCACGACGCAATTACTGGAAAAGCCATATTAAGAATATTAACTGAAGTATTCTTATCATCGCTTTGAATTATGGCTGTTATAGCTAAAATAACTATTGCACTTACACCTCCAAGTAATGTGTATTTCGCAATTTTATCCCTCGAAAAAGTGTTTCTACTGTTTTCTGACATTGGCCATCCTCCCTAGAACATGAGTGGAATAAACTTGATCAATATATCTGTGTATTAGATTTGTAAGCGCGGGTTTCTGTTGAATCATGATGATATATTTTAGCGAGTTTGTAATTCCTTCCTTTAATCATTAATCCAAAATTTATTTCAATCACTTTCGTGTGTACCTTTGATTGCTTGGTCATTCAGTAGAGCTATGATAGTCAAATTTGAAATCGCAGCTGCTCCGATAAATAAAATATTAAGAGGCTTGATTAATCCGACTTTTACAACGAACATAAACATAACATTCTGAATCAACAAAGAGAACCACGTCACTCAACTGAGTGGTTTGTAGTCCTGGAGTCAATATTTAACAAGATCTATCTCATGACAAAGTACTAAGCTGGAACATCTGCTACTTCTGGAGTGTGCTCTGCTTTGGATTTCGATTCTATCTTGTTGTCACTGCTAAGACAGCCAAAAGGATATAGGAATACCTTTTCTCTCAAATCGTCGAGAACCAGTTTATCGTTGGGTTTGTAGCTTCGTAGATCATTTTTGTTTGTAAGGCATTCTTTGATTTGCTCTTGGATCTTCCAAATATTGTTGATCACCTCCTTGGCGTTACTAACATTTAATATCTCTATTAAGTGTTCTGAATCGCTCTGCGCAGATACAACCAGATATTCCATCGCATCATAAAGCACTTTAGCGTAACCAGAAATCTGTTTTTTAGCCGCCTCTCGCGACAGAACTCGGTGCGGAAACGAAACCCCGCTAAATTGAGTTTGGTAAAATTTTTCATTGGCGATGTCTATAGTTATTGTAACTACTCGCCCCCTACAGATCAATTTCACCCGCTAACGCCATCTGTATAGCAATAAGCGGATTATGACCTTTGTTTGCCATGGTTTGTAAATAACTTGAGATTCGGCAATAAGCGTGCGCATAAACCTCTGTCCGGAAACAGCCCGATACCTTTTGCTTAACTTTTGACATTCTCAAATCCCTTTCGGC
>CALZJE010000167.1 GCA_945787715.1 uncultured Ectothiorhodospiraceae bacterium
GATAATTTCCGCTACCACATTAAGTTCAGCCTTTGTTTTTATTTCACCACGTTGGAAACGATCTATCAGCATATTACCTTTAAACAACTGCAACCAACGCTCAATCACAATCTCATCAGACCAACTTTCTGCGGATTCAGCATCAATGTGCAAAACAATATGATAATGATTGCTCATTACTGCATAAGCACATACGTCAAGCGCAAAAATACCAGATAATGCCTTTATTTTATCGACAATCCATTCTTTACGATGGGAATAATCCTGGCCAGACGATGTATCTTTGCCACATAAAAATGCTCGGCGTACACAGCGTGCGACACAATGATACGACTATATGGAAATAGGAGGTACGAGCCCAAGGATGGGCGAAGCTAGAGCAATGCAGGAGCAATTGCCGAGAGCAACGCATGGAGCAGTTGCCGAGTAGGATGTTTCCGATAGGTGGATTTGTTGTTCTCGGGCTTTTGTCATGGGGATATCTTTTTAATTGGTGTTAAAAAAAAGTTTACAGATGCGAGATAGTTTACTCACTCATTATCTCGACAATTTGCCGATCAATACACGAACGCATAAATGTGTTCATTTCAGCTTCATCACCGGAGTCATAAAAGCGCATCATCAATTCGTTAAATTCGAGTTTACGTTTTGCTGACAGATTTAACGCAGGATAACCAGCACTCAATAAAATACCATTCATCATCAACCGCCCCATTCGCTTGTTTACACCATTGAAAAACTGATTGCGAGCCATCGTTAAAAATACATGGATTGCCTTGTCGTAAATATCGTCAATGTTCGATGCCAACGCGACCATCTCATTAAATTTTCCCGGTAAATCAACAACTTTAGGCGGCAAATACTCCGAACCAGCAATAGTCACCATACCAGACCGAAATCGCCCCCACTCAAGTGCCTCCTCCTTACCCGCCAAAGCATGTAGTGCACAGACAAACTCGATAGAAAGACAGAAATCGCCGTTTTTAACAGCAGAAAACAAATAACGCCAAGCATTACCTTGATTTACAGCAACTTGTTGATCACTTAGCTTATGGCCACCAACAGTAATCCCTTCAAGTAAAGTATTCACCTCAGGCAGCGTAAAATTGATGCCCTCGAGTAAAACAGAATCATGCACCAAGACACCAACTTCCCTTTTTGCGAGCATCAGGGCTTTCTCACGATTCGCTTTAATGCCCGAGATTAATGAATCAATAGTGGCCATTCGAGTATTCATTACCTTCGCTAATTACAGGAAAGTTTAGATGCGATTAATAATCACTATTTATTCTCAATTTAACTATCACCGGTCCAACAGGCTGTGGTAAAACTTATTTGGCGTGTGCTATGGGGCATTATGCTTGTCATCAAGGCATGAGTGTTCGGTATTTTCGCGCGACACGATTATTTGAAATGTTAACCATTGCGCATGGTGATGGCAGTTATTTAAAAATAATGACACAACTTGCTAAAGCGGATGTACTTATCATTGATGACTGGGGTTTGGAGAAACTAACACTGAGTCAACGTAACGATCTTTTAGAAATTATGGAAGATCGTCATTCGACTAAATCAACGATTGTGACCAGTCAATTGCCAGTGACAAAATGGCACAGTTATATCGCCGATGCAACATTGGCTGACGCGATTCTTGATCGATTATCACACAACGCGCACAAGTTAAAATTGAAGGGGGAATCCATGAGAAAAACACTGTCCTCATTGACTGAAGATGAACACTTAGGGTAAAAAGAACATCACCCAATGCTTAGGGCGGTTGAGTGTTCATCTTCCACCGGAATGGGTGTTCATCTTCGCCGGAATACGCAGATATTTGCGGACACCTCGAAAGGAGCGCATGCTAGCGGCATATTTTACAGTCTCATCGAAACAGCTAAAGCAAATGGGATAGAGCCTTATGCATATCTTTATCATATCTTTAAAGCGTTACCCTATGCCGACACGGTTGAAAAGGTTGAGGCATTATTGCCTTGGAATGCGAAAGACCAACTAACGCCTTTCAACTAAGATCAGAATATCACACTGAGTGCAATTACGCGGTTACTTTGGCGGATACCTAAAAAGTACTTTACTGATTATAAAAGGACCGTTTGAGGCTTAAGTTAATGGCATTGCATATTCCGATTGATAGATGTATTCGTATATACTATCATTAAAATATGATAATTACCGTCGATACTAATGTAATTCTCGCTGCATTAATGAGCCAAAATGGCGCGTCATACCGTATCCTAAACCTCATTATTGAGGAAAACCTGAAAATGGCGTTATCCACTTCAGTGATCCTAGAGTACGATGACGTATTGAAAAGACAGGAAATTTTGGCAAAAATGAGTCTATCGGTCGATCAAATAGAAGACGTTTTAGATTTATTGGTACTTTTGGCTGACAAATACTCCATTTATTATCGTTTACGGCCAAACTTGTTAGATGAAAATGATAACTTGTTTGTGGAATGTGCATTTACAAGTAATAGTCATTATTTGATCACTTCAAATATAAAGGATTTCAGGCGGAGTGAACTAAAAAGTTATCCTTTTCAAGTAATAACACCCAAAGATTTTTATCAATTTTGGAGAAGTGAACATGGGTAAAACACAAATTGTTACTCTCAGAGTTCCTAGTGAATTAAAAGCACGCTTAGAAAATGAAGCTAAACATCAAGGCGTATCATTAAATAATTTGGCCAATTATTTTTTAACCACGCAATTGAGTCAACTTGAGGCTTTGTCAGCAATTGATTCGAGAATCTCTACAAAAAACATCAAAGACCTTAAGTCTAAAGTCAGGAGCATACTTGCAGCAGTACCTCAAAATAAATCAGTTCCAGAGTGGGATTCAATCGAAAACAAGAAAAACAGCTAACAAAACCTTCAATGTGACCTTTTTAAGCGCTGCCGCTTTGTGGTCGACTACCACAAAGCAACAACGCTTAAAAATTCACCTTGAGGCGGCGTTAACCGAAAAAAATGAACAATAAAATATACCCACCAAAAGAATTAGAAATACCTAAGTCAGCAATTGACAAAAGTATGCCCTTGCATAAGTTTGCTCAAGATGCCTCGATAGTCAGCCTGTCGCTGAAAACTAAGCTTCCATAATAAAGCAAGTATCGTCAAACATACAACTTACGAGAACAACCCATACCCTGCATCCACCACTGCCCAATTTTATCGCTGTATTGTCGCATCATTTCTACAGCACCAACCACATGATAAAACCGTCGTCCAAAATGATTTACATTGCCGACCCATTCTTTTTCATTAACCCCAAGCTTTCGCAAAATTGGCAACACGTCGGCAGGAATAGCACCTTTTTTATCATCGCGAATGACTCTACCTGTCCAGTCGATTAACTCGAAATAGTCCTGCAATGAAAAAGGTAGGCCTTTTTGTGCATCATTCACCAATGACTCGTCACCTTTAAAACAAAGCAATTCACAATTTGCTTTGTTTTTATCTGTATTGGCTTCGCTTTTCGATTTATTGTTTTTTCTTTGCTGTGCAAAATCA
>CALZJE010000168.1 GCA_945787715.1 uncultured Ectothiorhodospiraceae bacterium
CTTGCCGATGAAGCACTGAAAAACAGTCTGCAATTCCCGGTTGGGCGCATTTTTAATTTTACATTTCAAGAGACAGGTAAAACAGACAACCGACAGTTAACCGTAGAACTTTCCTTACTTGGCGAATTTATCCTGAAAAGTGATAAACATGCAGAAACAAAATTCGTAGAAACCGATGACCTTTTGGCGTTTTATGATCGCAATGGGAAAAAAGACAAGTTCCTGGATATGTGGCTCCTGGCTTTTGGGGTAACGCCTTTTTCCGCACAGGCCTTGTTATGGCGTGATTCGCAAAGTAGTAAATTATTACCGTTGAAACCCTGGCAATCTGCATTAATCAACCTTACTCGGCCATTGGGTGCAGGTTTAAATAGTACTTATAAACGACACTACGATATTGAGTCCCACCAATGGACTCAATCTGGCGAACATAAACTTGAACTTGGCATTCTGACTATTCAAGCTAACACTCAGCTTATGATTGATACAAAAAACAATCAGCTTCAATTATCAATGCAACTGGAAAATGAACATTGGCAGGCAACATTACTTGACGTGGGACAAATTGAAGACGAAGGAATACCGTCGTGGCAAGAAAGTATCAAATAGCTAATGCGAGCTTTCTGATTATTGGACTGAGCTTTTTTAACATTGCTTTCGCAGACAGTTGGACAGCCAGCAGCGATGTCAAAGCTGCATCGATCAGCTATCAAGGTGACACAACACGTAAAAATCTGACCGACTATGGCATCAACTTACAAACAAACTATTTGGATAGGCTGGATATGATGCTGGGATACAGTCAACTCAAACTGAACGTCAGTCAAGGTGGCAATGTTCGACAGAATCAGGTTGTTATTGGTGGCAATTGGTTTCAATATGTAGACTCAATCAGCGGCAGAATTGGCTGGCATATTAAAGGCTATTCACTCACATCACCTTCCTCGACGATTGCCAATGTCTATACCGGCGGCTGGAGTTATTTGAATTATCGAAAAACAATTTATCTTGATACTTTATTCACTCAATCCCAATATACAAATAGCCAAAGTAGTGACAACCAAAGTAGTGACAACACAGTAAATCAACTCAATCTTTCCTTCGAATTCTCTCCCGGATTAAAATCCAGTTGGTTATCGTTTCAAGTATTTTCTGTTGATAATACCGATGACGTGCTATTTGACAGCACATTGTATTCCGCCATCGTCGAGTGGACACAAAATCTATGGCGCAGTGGATCACTGATTCCGACGAAACTTATCTTCGGTACACAATTTGGTGATCAACGTTATCTTGTCTTACATCGATTAGATGCAATAAATAACAATCCCGACATTCAGACTTTATCTTACTGGGCAAATGCCACCTGGCAGATCAATGACCATTCCGAATTGGGGTTGAGTATCGCCGCGTCGGACTACCAGACAGATCAGCAAGCCAATTACGACGGAATCTATACTTCTCTATTATTGAAATTAAAATGGTGACCTTATGAAAACTTACTATTTCGGCTATGCACTAATTGCGATGTGTTTATCTCTCCCTGCTACAAGTGATGAAATCCCCTGGCAAACAAGCCACAAACTTGAAGCACAAGCAGACTATGCTGGCGCAGCACAAGCCCTGCAAAACATCATTAAAAACAATTCCCAACATGAATACGCACTTACACGTAACGGTTGGTTGAGCTATTTACAAAAGGACTACAATTCATCGGTTACACATTACAAATCAGCCATTGAGGTTAATCCCAATTCACTTGATGCTCAATTAGGAATAACACTGCCGTTAATGGCACAAGGCCGCTGGCAGGAAGCGGCTAACTATGCCAAACAAGTATTGAAAGTTGCACCTCACCAATACTACGCAGAGATCAGGCTTATGGCTTGTGAAGAAGCATTGATGCAATGGAATGCCTTACTCGAACATGCGCAAAAAGCTTCACGTATCTACCCAACCGACGCAACCATTTTGATTTATCTCGCACGTGCTGCATCAGTTACTGGTAATAACAACATAGCAATTGATGCATATAAAAGTGTGTTGGAAAGGACACCAGGGAATTTTGAAGCAATTCGATATCTAGCTTCGAACAACATCAAATCGAAATAATAACAGTACGTTCCCACAAACAGTGAGGTAACTTTAATGAACTTGGTACTTGCTAATAATATCAGTAAAACTTATTGCGCGGGAGATGTTGAAGTTCAGGCGATTAAAAGCGTTGACTTCGCAATCAAACCCGCCTCATTTGTTTCTTTTGTCGGTCCATCAGGTAGCGGAAAAAGTACACTATTAAACATGATCGGTTGTCTGGATCATCCCAGCTCCGGCACACTGGAAGTTGTGGGCACCGATATTCGCAATCTTGATCGAAAAGCAGCAGCTCGTTTTCGTGGTGAAAATATCGGATTTATTTTTCAGGATTTCAATCTCATTCCCGTATTAACGGTTGAAGAAAATATCGAATACCCTCTGCTCATGGTTCAAGACTGGACAGCAGCAAAGCGACAACAACGCATCGAGGAACTCCTTGAAGAAGTTGACATCAGTGCTCAAGCGAAAAAATACCCTCACCAATTATCTGGCGGACAAAAGCAGCGAGTTGCAGTAGCACGTGCCTTGGCAACACACGCCAAGTTAATCCTTGCAGATGAACCAACAGCAAATTTAGACCATGATACCGCATATCGCATCATCGACCTGATGAAAAAGATGCGGGACGATTATCAGTCTACCTTTATCTTTTCCACCCACGATCCAAAAATCATGGACGCAGCAGAGATCATCTATACGCTCGAGGATGGAAAGCTTAATAAGCAATCAGGGAGCGAAAATCATGAATAAAATATTGAAAATCGCCGCACGTAATTTATTGCGTTATCAACGCAGAACTTTTTTAACAACGTTATTGATTACCATCGGCGTAACAGCAATGCTGTTATTTATAAGCACATCCGGTTCGTTTAAGACAATGATGGTTGGCCAAATTACTGACTCCATGCTCGGTCACTTTCAGATTCACCAAAAAGGTTATGTTTCATCTATCGATAGCTTACCGCTAACCATGAATATGAAACCAAAAATGGTAGACAAGGCAGAGTCAATGTTAAACGAGCACAAAAACATTGAAGCCTGGTCGCCACGTATCAAGCTCGGCGCCATGTTTAGTAATTTCGCCGAAACAACAAATATTCGTTTGAACGGTGTTGATCCAGAAAAAGAAGTTGAAACCTGCCCTGAGCTTCCCAAACGAATTATTGCAGGTAATAAGGAAAAACTATTTGAGCGAGGGACAATCCTGATTCCCGAGTTAATCGCAAAGGGCTTAAAAGTAAAACCCGGTGATTCAGTCGTATTGGTCGCCACTAACAAAGATGGTTCTGTTAATGGAATAAACTTTGTTGTTCAAGGTGTGCTTGAAGGAATATCCGGCCCCGGTGGGCGTGATGGTTATATGCATATTGATGATGCACGCGAACTTTTGCGCATGGAAGATGACGAGATCAGTGAAATTGC
>CALZJE010000169.1 GCA_945787715.1 uncultured Ectothiorhodospiraceae bacterium
CAGGTGCTCGATCAAAATCGCCCATTAGATCTATGCTAAAAAAATAGGTATGCTTAATAAACCATTATATTTTGACATACGTTTTATTTGCATCAAAGCGCTAAAGATAACCCTAACGCTGCATAAGTAATATAGGGGAGGGATACTTGTGCGATGCCTTTAAAGGCTGAATGGAGTTTTTTCTAAGATGAGTATTACTGCATTTTTATCGAATTTGAAAAATCGAATGCCAGCTTTATAAATATTTTTTTCTACTCCGTGATAACAGCCTTCCATGAACAGGTGATCCAGCTGTCAATATTTCCCTACAAACTTTAAAGATAACTTCACAAAGCGCCACCATAAAAAGTTATCACCATTTTTAATGCTTATAGTCATCTTCAATACACATTCTTACCAACAAAACCTTTGAACACCGTAGAAAATATTATGCGAACATCCCACAATAGTGACCAGTTACGAATATATTCCAAATCACATTGCACGCGTTTTTCCATTTTATCCAGTGTATCAGTCTCGCCACGCCAACCGTTCACTTGCGCCCAGCCCGTCATGCCCGGCTTTACTTTGTGACGCAGCATATAGCGATGTATTAGCTGCCTATACTCTTCGTTATGAGCAACAGCGTGAGGCCTTGGGCCTACCAGCGACATCGTTCCCTGCAGCACGTTAAACAACTGAGGTAATTCATCTAATGATGTACGTCGCAAAAAAGCCCCGAATGGAGTTACACGAACATCGCAAACTGTTGCCTGCTTGATGTTATCGCCATCTTCACAGACGCTCATGCTACGAAACTTCCAGACCTCTATTTCCTGGCCATTCATGCCATAGCGTCGCTGCTTAAACAGCACATTACCTGGCGAACTTAGCTTCACACCGATCGCGACCAGCAACATGGGGATTAAGGCTAGCATCAAGATCATACTACCTAGCACAATATCTTGAAGCCTTTTCAACCAACCATCAACGCCATAAAATGGCGTTTCGTAAACACTAACAATCGGGAACTCACCCATAGCAAACCAGCGCGAATGTAGTAAATCCATCGCAAAAAAATCAGGGGCGTAATAGACAGTTGCAGTAGTATCCCCAAGCCGATCAATGATCTCTACCACTCGATGCTCTGCCCGCAGCGGAAGCGAAACATATACCACGTCCACCTTTCCTGATTTCACAAGACCAATTAGCTCGTCAATATTTCCAAGCAAATTCACATTGTCATTATTCGGGATCCGATCTCCACTTCTATCATCAAAAAACCCCATTAGGTTTAATCCCATCCATGAAGCACCATGCAGGGTCTTGGCAAGACGCTCACCATACTCATTGGCACCCAAGATGGCCACGCTACGTGTGTTATGCCCATTCCGTCTCAACCACCACAACACATTCCGTAACAATATACGCCAAACTGACAATCCAATAGGGACAAAACCAAGCCACATCAAGACAACAGCACGAGAGTAGGATTCAGATGTTTTTAACGCGAATATAAAAAACATAACGGCGAAGACAGCACCAACCCACGACATCCAAACTTGCCCTAACTCTTGGCGCAAAGGTGCTATACGCCACGAACGATACACATCATATTTACCAGCAAAAAAGATATAAAATATTAGAGCAATAAGTGCTATGGAAGCGTACCTTTCTTGCCATGGGACATCATAAAGCCAGCAAGCAATAAAAAGAGATACGACAATTATTATTAAGTCTGCCATACGATATATAAACGCAAGCTTGGTTTGATGTGGGCGTATTACTCCATTCCCATTTCGAGTCATCCTTTTTACCTCGTCCATTTAACGCTTGTTAAGGGCAATAATCCTACCGCCTACCCCACTCCCTGATATCATAAGAAAACCTTACTTAATAAAGTATTCACCATCCATCAATGAGGTCACTTAATAGAGTTTATATAAATATTATCTGCTGACTTTATGTCAACAACATTACATAAATTTTTTAATCGCGAGCTATAGCTCAATACTTAAAAGAAAACAGATGAAAAAACATTTGTAGCGTGCACGGTCAATAAACAAAGGAAAACAAATAGAGCAAGAAGGGAGAGAGAAAGGATTCCTCTAAGCTTAATTTCAGACACACCCTTTGTATCATTTTTATTTTTTGTAGCTTCTAATTAAACTGCAAATGCGCCAGGTAAATTACTGCCCGTTTGCCCTTTCAATATAAAACGACGGCCTTAAGTTATATCGCTAAGAAAAAGCTCGTTGCTTGTAATAACGAGCTTTTAAATTGTTACGTTAGGCTCTCAATTTACCATTACGTTGACGACGAAGCTGATAGCCGATTAGCCCCATACCTGCCAACATCATAGCCCATACTTCCATCTCAGGAACCATAGCAATTTGAACACCATAAAGACCTAAATCTAACTCACCACCAGCAACACCAAATAGATTGGCGTAGTAAACACCTGGCGTGGCATCGAAATCAAAAAACTTTTGACCGTCACCGGTAATAAGAGCTGCACCCATAGAAGTGGTGCTAGTAGTCACATCAAGTCCAAGGAGGTCGAATGCTGCAGGATTCTCAAAATCCGTTAATGTTGCACGATAGAAATTGTCACTGCTGGTGGTATCCACAGGAATGTAAAAAGGAGTAGAACTAAACTCCATATCGTTTATAAAACCAACATCTTCATAAACGGTAGGCATCTCAAACATTGGCATTGGTGGGTGCTTCGATTTACCATCCATGCCAGCATTTGCCATATTTAAGGTAAAAGCAAAAACTGCCAAAATCCCTATATTACCTAATATTTTCCCCAACATGTACAAACTCCTTTTCCTTAGGCTTACATTTTCCACAAAGTTTAGATCAGCTTAACAAGCAAAATTCTTTATAGCTTAATTGAAAAAAAAATAAACTCCAACACTTATTTTCTTGTTTACCTATTCGTTTCATATTCTTAGCGCTGATATTACAACCAGTCTAAACTGAGATGCCAATTCACTAACATTCTACTTTTCACTAAAATACTACTATCAACTATCAAACACTGTGCCAATCCGACAAGCTAGTAAGTGATTATTGAATATAACATGCTGTTTTTACATTAATTAATTTAGTTTCTTTTGCCTTCTGAAAACCTCGCATTGTGAAAAACGTACCTTGCTTGCCATGACCAATAAATATTAACTTAAGAAACAAGAAGATAGCTCTGTCGACCATTTTGTCTTGGCAATCACGACAGTAATTCTTTGCAAGTATTATAGGCACCAGCAAAAATTTGATTAAAAATCAATGATGTACAGATGAATAGTTAATGCATTTTATGAAGAATTTCTATTTTTCTAATTGTCGGTATTTTTTACACCTGGCGCACGATTCAGTGTTGCATGCACAAAAATTAAACATACCCTGAAAAAGAAAATCCTGTACTTTGTTGAAAATTCAGGGCTTGGCTTAAAATCAGGCGGGCATTTTATATTCACGCCCAACTGTTTTTTTAGGTTTAAGATTGAAAAAACAAGCATAGAAGAGCTTAC
>CALZJE010000170.1 GCA_945787715.1 uncultured Ectothiorhodospiraceae bacterium
TCGATTACCGCATGCATTGCACGGTGAATGTGTAACAATATGCCGTTTTCACGACACCAATTAGCTAAGCCAGTGTTAGCAGTGAAACCACCAGTCAAGAAGTCATGCATGATGATAGGCATGTTCAACTCTTTAGCGTACTCAGCACGCTTGTACATTTCTTCTGGAGTCGCTGCTGTAACGTTTAAGTAGTGACCTTTGCGCTCGCCAGTTTCAGCTTCAGCTTTATGAATAGCTTCGGCAACGAAATCCCAACGATCACGCCAGCGCATGAATGGTTGAGAGTTGATGTTTTCGTCATCTTTAGTTAAGTCAAGACCGCCACGTAGACATTCGTATACTGCACGACCGTAGTTTTTAGCTGACAAACCTAACTTCGGCTTAATCGTAGCACCCAACAGTGGACGACCGTACTTGTTCAAACGATCACGCTCAAGCTGGATACCGGCAGGAGGACCACCACAAGTCTTGATGTATGCAATCGGGAAGCGAATATCTTCTAAACGTAATGAACGTAGAGCTTTAAAACCGAATACGTTACCAACCAAAGAAGTTAGTACGTTAACAACTGAACCTTCTTCAAAAAGATCCAGAGGGTAAGCGATAAAAGCATAGAAAGCGTCTTTATCACCAGGAACATCTTCAATGCGATACGCTCGACCTTTGTAGAACTCAAGATCGGTCAACAATTCTGACCATACTGTAGACCAAGTACCCGTTGAAGATTCCGCAGCTACCGCAGCAGCAACTTCTTCATTTGGAACTCCAGCCTGCCCAACCACCTTGAAACATGCCAACAAGTCTGTATCTAAAGGCACGTAATCAGGCGCCCAATACAGGTCACGGTATTCTTTAACACCGGCATCATATTTGGCCATTTTATTCTCCTGTGTGTTGTGTGTTATTTAAATTTCAGAAGGAGTATAGCCTAAGATTTTCATTTGTATCAATCGATAGTTTGAATGCGGTACATTCACAACTACCAATACCTCATCCTAAAACCAACAAAATAGCATTGCCTATTTAGCATAACCAACCCAAATCTCATCTAAAGGACTATCTCGAAATTCCTAAAAGACTACAAATCACAAAAAAACGAAGATACATTGCGAATATTCAACACAAAACTAATTCCCAAACTCCTATTTAAAACTCTTTAAGCCCTCCATTTTTTTAGAGCCCAATACTGCTAAACAACATAGGACTACTTCATTTGCAATTCGAACCACCTTAATTTTATTTGGAAAAAACACAATTATGGATAGATAATCATCAAACCCATTTTTTTGAGCAGCCCCACCTCAATGCCATTTACTTAAGCCTCAAACGATCCTTTTATAACCAGCAGAGTGTTTTTTTTGGATTTATATTGTCGAGATATCTCTTGAACTTTCGTCCGGGCCTAACCGCATTAACCACATTACTCAGCTGTTCAATAAATTCAAAATCCAACCCTCCTGCCGGAATCGCACATAAAATAAAGCGAATGATATCATCTTTAAATTGGCTCAATAAATTGGCTCAATGTGTAACTGAAATTTATATTATATTTATTTTTTCTCTGTCGATATTTTTCTTTGGCTAAAATATCTGCCTCAATAATGGCAACAGCGGTAATATTTTGGCAGAAGTATCTTGCCAAATGGCTTCAACAGAAAAAACTGAAAAGTTTTCGATTTCAAGTCGGCTTTTCATGATTTTGTAATCTTCTTCAACAAACCAATATTGATGGTATTAATTGACAAAAGTTTTATAGGGAAACTTTTTAACATCGTGTGAAGGTGAGACTTGAACATCGATCGAAATCTTATTAATAACATCGTACAACTGTGAGAGTCGAGCGCTCGGGTAGTTCGGGTAGTTCGCATATAGACTCGTTTTTCCAAAGTGATCAAGCAGTGGTGACTTGATTAACCGTAAAAGATTTGTTTTGAATGATTTGGAAAAAACGACTGAGTTCACTTTGAATTGAACCGGCAACCATTTTCATCAGAAAGCTTGCGAGGTGAGGAAATGGAAGAGATCGCTTACGTGTGAAGCCTTGCTTATTTTTACGACGTCAAGAAACAAATTCAACCGATATAAGTGCGCAGTTTATATTTTGAATAATTTAGGTTGAATATTAAACAGCTCTTTGTGGGTTATGTTTGATTTACAGACAATACTGCTCATTTGTTAAGATTATTTGCTGGAAATTGTAATACTAACTGCATGATATTTCGAGTTGTTTTTATTTAATCAATGACATTGAGCCTGTACTTCCTAAAAGCGCCATTTTCAACAATGTTTCAGTTGAAAATCAGCATAAAACGATACTAAAAACAAACCACGGACCGCCCGCTGGTTTTGAGGCGTTCAATTCGGCTCAAGATATTCTTGATTTGAGGCAAATATGGCGTTTATTCTTCCTAAATTTATACAATCAGATATTCAAAAAGCAATTAATTGTACTCTCCAGGAAGATCATTTTTTCTAACAGTAACCTTGCCAACTTTCTGACCTGACATTCTCAATAATTCATCACCTGAAAATTCAAAACCAAGCTTTAGTGCTATTCGCGCAACATCATCTGCAGTTGATGAAGCCAGCACCTCATTTTTAAGTGCAGGTTCAGATTGCATTTTCTGTAAAAATGCCTTGAGTTGATCTAAAGCCATATTTGAAACTCCTATTCTCGTTATATGCTCATATACTAACTTATAATTGAATTTTAAGAAATACCACATCAAAATAGGATAGCAGACTCTGATCGCGCAATTAACCGACAGCAAAGCAGAAAATAATGTGATGCAATCACTTGCACAAGACAATACAAGCCATAAAATTTATTGGCAGTAAAAAAAATATATCTGGTCATAAATCAGGCTAACAATATTAGTGCAACGCCTACTACCATAATCAGAACGGATGAAAAATTCCTAAGTAAGCCTTTCTCATGAAAAAACCAAAAACCATAAAGAATACCAAATAAAAGACTAGTGCGTTTAACCGCTATCATATAGGCCGCTTCAATTTTGGAAATAGCGAGAAAATGGGTAATTACCATCACCGACATTAAACTGCCTATCAGTAAATGCCAGCCAGGATTCACTGTTAAAATTTTTAGTTCTTTTGGCCGAAAAATAATAACTAATAAAATTGTCACAATGGCAAGTGAGGTAAAATAAAAAGCGCCAAAATTCATCGGTCCTACATATTGCATAGCTGCTTTAGTACCAACCGAAGTCAGGCTATATATCAAAGCTACTATCAACATTCTTCTTGAACCCTGTTGTCGGGATATAGCTCGTAACGGTTCAAGCCAATGGTTTTCACCATTCTCCCGAAGCCGCTCAATATTTAACAAATAGGTTCCTATTACAACAAGCAAAATTCCACTCGCACCGACAAAAGAGACTTGCTCACCTAAAACCAACCAACCTGTGAGAATACTAAGAACCGGTGTAAATGCGAGATAGGGTAAAGTCTGTGATAAGGGAGCATCTCGAATTGCTTGCATATAAAG
>CALZJE010000171.1 GCA_945787715.1 uncultured Ectothiorhodospiraceae bacterium
ATAAGCGCCCTGCTCCCTCACTCTACTTAATACGCGGTTATAATTAATGTGCCTGAGACAATTAAGTGCCTGGCCTGTGCTATTGAATTTTTATAACAAGGGAAGGTTAATAATACAATTATGCAGGCCGGGCACCTTTCCAGACAGGCTTCTTTCTTAGGTACCTTTCTTTAACTCCATTTAAAGAAAGTGAAACTTTAGTTACTTTGTTTCGATGTGTTTTAATGAATTGAGTAATTCGCCATTTACTTTCACCGGCTCTTGTCCTGAATAAAACTTCTCCTCAATGAGTTTATTCAAATCAATTGACTGACTATTTATCGATGGCAGTTTACTTTTTGGAGAAAATTGAATGGTAAATGTATTGATTATGGCATTTATATGCGGTCGCCCATATTCTTCAATAAATTGTCGGGTGGATACGTTATAACTGGGGCTAAGCGAAAAACTTACCACAAAATAATGTTGAGGGGTAATCGGTATAGCATAGTTTATAATAAACTCATTTGTTACTTTTTCTTCTACTGGGTAATTAAACCAATGTAGCGAATTTATTGTTTCAATTTTATAAGCTTCATAAAAGTCTGGGTATAAAGTTAACGGTTTTTCACTATCATTTTTCCGGGTATCATTTTGACTAATATCATTAAAATCTCTTATTATTGTACCAATAAACCCAAGTGGATCTAAAATATCATATTCAGAGTTTTCGGGGACTTGTTTAATGTACATGGACATCATGACTGAACCATAGTCTTTTGCAAAAAAACCTTTATCCTTAAAGTCCCACCATCGTCGAATTAACGTAAATTCTTGATATTTTTCAAAAATTCTTTTATCTGTCAGGTCTACTGATTCAATCATATCCTTAGCCGGCATATCGGTACTGAAATTTTCAGGCATTGAAAATGAAAATATTTCTCCAGACAAATTAATTTGTCGAGGTTTTAATGGAACGGGTTCATTAGGAGTACTACTAAAAGCAAATGCTTTTGACAAAAAGGCTAACATAATGATTACCTGCAAACTGTATTTGACTAAAGTGTTATTCATAACTTCAGAAAATTATTAATATATTTAATACTACCTCGACCTGCCTTGTCTACGACATCAAATCCTTTTTGCAAATTATTTCTCCCTTTGCCTGGCCCACTACTCATCTGCTGATCCCAGGCGTTAAAATCTTCATGCATTAAGGTGTGCGGGCTTTGTTGGGTCGTACCCCCCATTACATGCCCAGAATATACTGCAGATCCAATAAGGCGCCATGGGTTGAGGGTATTGAGCCCGATGATTGTGTTTACCATATCATAATCGTTAGCACGAGTCGCAATCACATCAATACCTGCTCGTTTAAATAACACACTGGAGCGTAAATTATTATTTGCATTGCCATGAAAAGCGACGCTATGCATATTTAGTGATTCGCCTTTATCTTTGCGAAAAATCCCATTGAAGCCGCCAGTTAATGCCCAGCTGCTGTTGCCATTTAAGTGATAGCGAACGGCCTCGGCAAATATTAGCCCACCTTGGCTATGCGCCATCCATTGAATTTGATGTTTATACTCTTGTGATTTCACCAATATTTCACTTAATTTTTTCGTGACATCGGTTGTTATGCCAAACTTATCTTGAACAGATTCCCACGTATCACCAGGACCGCCAACACTGGGGTTATGGAAAAGCGTATATTCATTAGCATTATTTTCACCAAATTCCCACTCCAAATGGGCACCCATAAGCCAGGTGGCTTTGCCTAAATCGTTCGATTGCCCGTTTACTGCAGCATATGGTGTCGTTACACGGTCGACTTTTTCGGTTTTCCAAACACTCGGTCTAATTTTTTTAACTTTATAGAGTCCAATTTTTTCATGCTTATCACGTTGTAATTTAATATAGTCTTTTAACGTAATGTTAAAAATAAGTACCTGTCCATTGGCTATATTATATGAAATATGGTGGTAATCTGATTCAAGACTCCGTGTATCAACAGTGCCCTTTTTTAAATATCCGCCAAAGGTCGGTCGAGGATTCCCTCTCAATGATACAATTGCACGCTGCAAGCTGGCAAAATAATCATATGCTTGTTCATTTTCTAGAATTTTAGCAGCATAACCAGTAAGCAAAAGCTGGTATCCGTTATCTGTCATCATATTTTCAAATGATGCTTGAAAATGAATTGGTGGTTGCGAGTTAAGACGTAGAACTTCTTGAGGCGAAGCTTGTATATTGCCTTCTGCGAATATTTGGTTATTGATTATGTCTGGCCGGTATTCCATATTTTATAGTTCCATACTTTTTTAATTATGGCGTGCATTTTTAGTTAGTATTTTCAAACATTGGTAAGTCATGACCACATCTGGGTCGCGAGTTATTGAGTTCAGTATATAAAATTTAAGCTGTAACATTGGGAGTTATAAGAAAAACTGTAACTACTCAGCTTGCTGTGTATTTTAGACAATCACGCTGAGTAGTTTGGGAAAGTTATAAAATATAGCCCCCTAGTGCATTTAACTTTATCTTTTTTTTAGAAATCACTATACACAATCAGGATGATCATGAGGTGTGATTTACATCACATACTGAAATCAATAAACATGGTTAAAATCCAATCACAATCCTATTAATCCACTGGTTGATAATTCCGACGAGTAGCCAATTAATCCCTTAAAATTCTGTTATCGCGAGGTTAAAATAAGACATTTACTAAAACATCAACAGAACTAATCGGCTCAAAAATAGAAAGCCAGAGCCAGAAGATGACGATCAGACTCCCTACCATAATAACTGCCTTCATAGTGTCACTGCATGGTATCAGGCCTGCACAATTGCATTCTCTAATTTATCCAACTTATCTTTAGTCCTCTCATTAGTTCTTCTATTCTCTCTCACCTTGCTGACTGCACGACTCAGAGTTGTCGTATCACGATGTAAAAATTCTCCTAGCGCTTCTACTGTAGCAATTTCCAAACTATTCGCCGCCCAAGCAAATATTGATCGTAACTCTGCTATCCGTCTCAATCGTGAAGATCCCATCAATTTTCTTTCTTCCAATTCACTTAGCAAGCAAAAGCGCTTTGATAGATAAGATAACGCTATTTCAGGTTTTGATTCTTCTTTTTTCTCGCCAATCACTCGTTCAATAAATGAATCATCCCCCAGCACACGATTATTACTTCACGATTCAAGAGAATTGACACTATCCCGGTAGGCGCAAACAGATGATGAAGATGACAAGGGCGGCATTTCAAGACAGAGCCAACCGAAGTTGCTGACTCCATTAGATACAGCCTTGTCAAAATTATTTTTAAAGATTTTACCCAAGGCTGTCATCTACTAAATTCAATGGTAGACCCCTTGATCACTGTTTGTTGTGGTCTATACACTGATCCTGATGCGGCCTAGATTGGATGGAAGGCCTGGATGAATGCTATACGCCTCATCCTTAGTCACCCGTCCCGATTTGTTGAAGAAACAGCACCGCAGCATGC
>CALZJE010000172.1 GCA_945787715.1 uncultured Ectothiorhodospiraceae bacterium
GGCTCTTGTTGAGGAGTCTTATGACCAAGCCATTGTTTTACCTTATACATGGAAATCTGCCCTATTACCTTATGGTGCGAAAATTCCTAAACGTACCGGGTTTGTGGGTGAGGTTCGTTACGGACTTTTAAATGATATTCGTCCGCTGGATAAAAAAAAGCTACCAATGATGGTACAGCGTTATGTTGCATTGGGATTTGAGAAAAGTGAATTTTCTAATCAAGCTTACCCCTATCCAAAACTTTCTACTAACGAGTCATTGCAGAAAACCGCTTTAGATAAGCTCTCATTAAAAACAGACAAACCTATTGTGGCTTTTTGTCCTGGCGCTGAATATGGCCCTGCAAAACGTTGGCCCGCAGAGCATTATGCTGGATTGGCCAAAAAATTGGTAGAAAAGGGTTTTGAAATCTGGCTATTAGGCTCAGAAAAAGATTCGGAGATTGCACAAGAGATTAATCAATACGCTGATGGGGTTTGTCAGGATCTCACAGGACGAACAAGCCTGGAAGATGTCATCGATTTGCTTGCTTGTGCACAGCTTGCAGTCTGCAATGATTCGGGACTAATGCATATCGCAGCGGCAGTTGATACAACAATTGTAGCAGTTTACGGCTCATCCGATCCTGGATATACACCTCCACTCTCTGATAAAGTGAAAATTGCATCACTTAACTTGCCTTGCAGTCCGTGTTTTAAAAAGGAGTGTCCGTTAACACATTATGACTGCTTGAATAATTTGTCTGTGGATATGGTGTGGAGTAGTGTTAAGCTCTCACTTTCAAGTCAATAAGCTGCAGACATAGATATGTTGTACAGTGTTATTGATAAGTGATTTCAAAAACAATATCTTTGAAATATAAAATGATTTACTGCAAAAAATATTTTGATCTTAGCTTTTGGATACTTTTTTACCTGGGGCTAATTGCTCTTGCACCGCTAACAAAGCCCTCGTTCGCGATCTTAGGTTTGTCGTGTCTTATTGCGATAATTAGTTATCCTTATTACGCAATACATTGGCGTACACTTTCTCCGTTGCTCAAAGTTATTCTGTCACTCTCATTGCTAAATTTCCTATGGATGGTCATTACTTTTTACGCTGGAGATCAAACCAGAATGGGAAACAATTTATTATGGAGCAGACATATCGTCTGGATTTTTTTAATACCAGTACTCTTCATTATTGCATTTCAAGTTAATTATGCGATTGATAAAAAACGTTTCTCCATTTTGATAATTTCAATTGCTTTAATGTTTGGAATTTATGGTTTATGGGATAGTGTAGTCTCGCCAAATCTTAAGTATGGAGGACGTGCAGCAGGAGGAATGAATCCCATCGAGTATGGTGCTATATGTGCATCTCTCGCTATAGTGGCTTTTTTAACTGGAATTTATCATTGGCGTGATAATCGGAAAATCGCTAGTTTGTTTTTTTTTACGACACTATTAACATCATCAGCAACACTGCTGACTCTCTCACGAGGTGCATGGGTTGCAATGCTAGTCGCAGTTCTTTTTCTGTTTTTTTTAAACGTAAAGCAATGGCAGAGTAAATATCGTTACGGCATTGGTATTTTCATCGTTATGGTCATCGCACTTGTTTCTCAAACCTCCGTGGTTGAAGAGAGAATAGATGAGGCTAAATCCAATTTGACGCATTATTTGGCATCAGAGTCACCAGATGATGCTGAGCGTAGTACTTCGATTGGTGCTCGATTTGAAATGTGGCGTGCTTCGTGGAATATGTTTTTAGAAAATCCTGTGCTTGGAGTCGGAGTAGGTAGTTATGAAAATAATGCCAAAAAATTATCTGAACAAGGCAAAGTGAATCGTATTGCAGCAGAGTTTTATCATCCACATAACCAATATGTCTCTGCGCTAGCGACCCGAGGATTTGTGGGATTGGCATTGCTTTGTACTCTATTGGGATCTGTATTCTACTTTTACTGGATGGTGTATCGCAATGCAGCCTCTTCATTTGTTCGTATGCTTGCTGTTTCTGGATTATCTATTACACTCATTTACATCACAGCAGGTATATTTGATGTGCCCGTTGAAGGAAAACCGACCCTGGTATTTTATGTACTCTTGAATGCACTATTTATAGCACTCATCATACGAACTGTTCCCGCTATGGTTTTAAAACGTGTTGATGCTGTGGGTTGATCCCGTTTAAAGAGCTTTTATTTTTATGAATAGTTTGTCCCCCCATTTTTCAGTCATTATTCCTACTCTTAACCGTGATAAGCGGTTACGCCTTGCAATTAATAGTGTTTTGGCACAGAGCTTCACTGATTTTGAATTGATTATAGTTGATGACGGATCCGTAAACGATGTGCAGGCTGTGGTTAACGAATTTAATGATGCGCGGATCAAGGTTGTTATAAATCAGCAGTCACTTGGTGCGTCTGCCGCTCGAAATAGAGGTATTGAAGAAGCGTGTGGCGAATGGATAGTGTTTTTAGATGATGATGATGTTTTTTATCCAAATAGACTGGAAACTGCAGTTCAGGGAGAAATGGATATTCCTACAGCAATATTTGGTTTTTGTGCAGTTGAGAAAGTCTATGATAAGCTGAACAAGGCGAAAATATTTTTACCAGAAATTGATGAAGCCACTACTTTTGCACTCCGTTTATCGACCAGTGTTTTGACAGTTAGACGGGAAGAGCTGCAAGCAATAGGTGGATTCGATACTTCGTTTCTAGTATCAGAAGATAGAGATCTTGTTCTTAACTTGGTGGTTAAAGGTCGTGATTTTTATGTATCTGAAAAGCCGCTGGTAAAAAGAATATTTCATAATGAAGTACAATTATCCAAGCAAATTGGTTTTTATCGCCAAGCGCGTACGGATGAGGATCTATTAAAAAAGTATAGTGCTTTTATTTTACCGAAACCCGAACTCTATAGTTTTATTTCGGTGTTAATTGCAAATAGTTACTCGAAGTGTGCTGAGCATAAGAAAGCTGCAAACTATTATTCGACGGCTGCAGATAATGCTTCGTCCGAAGTTTTAAGATATCGATTTAAAGCGCTTATATGCAGGATGAAATCATTCTTCTTGTACCAAAACAAGTTCAGTTAGTTCTTTTTAACTGGCTTGATAAAGGGAATATAAACTCATCTATTTTCACTTTCTAATTGCAAATACTTTCTTACAATGATTTCCGGCTTGAAATCATCTAACCATTGCTCTTCTATTGGAAATGGATCTTCAGATACTATTTTTTGTATACCGATACTAAGGCTGTCCTCATTTCTTTCAGTTAAATAATTTGCTAGCTCTCCTTTGAATACATCGCGAACACCTCCTGGGCAATCTACCGACAAAATTGGTGTGCCACACGCTAGTGACTCCAAAAGTACTATGCCAAGGCCTTCAAATTTTGAACTCAGTACCAAGCATCGAGCATGTTTCATCCAAGGATATGGATT
>CALZJE010000173.1 GCA_945787715.1 uncultured Ectothiorhodospiraceae bacterium
CTGTTATTGGTAAAGGAGACATGTGGATCTTTTGCGAAGAGCAGTACTGAAACTTGATGGGCTTGCATCCGCTCCAAAAGATTATGCGCGTCAGATTTTGCGAGCTTACCGCGTTTCCCACTGGGCTTTGGTGGAATGGGCGGCAGTTCTTTTTCGCCACGTGTTAAAATATTTCGATAACGTTTCTGTAGATTGACAAGATCTTTATCATCCAATGTCTTATCTTCACTTTTCGACACTTTGATACAAGTTTCCTTTAAAAGGCGTTTCATATTACGTGCCCAGGCATAGTCATTCGTTTCAATAACAAATGTCAGCTCTCGCAACAAATGCGAACCGCACAAACCATGATCGCAGTGATCATACGACAAATAGGATGACCAGCAGTCATGAATAATCGCGCCACCGTATCGCGGAATAATATCAATTGAATTTATCGCTTCCTTGCCTCGCTTCTGATGTAAAAATTTAAGTGTGATATCTCCCGATGAATAAACATGTATCCAATGGTTTTTCTTATCCACCCGAAGTGAGGTTTCATCCACGTTGATCGCTGGCGCTTTAAGAATCTGTTCAGTGGTCTTTAGTTCCCAATGTTCCAATGCTTGATAAAGTCGAAGCACAAATTTCAACAAACTTGCTTCAGATATCACAACGCCAATCATTGATTTAGTCAGCTTTTGAACACGATTAATGGCTACCATCTGACAGACAAGTAAATTGATGATAAAAGCCTTTAATCCATTACCATATTGTAACGGGCCATGCATATCAGAAGGAAACTTGCCTTTAACGATGGATTCGCATGTTGGGCATTGCTTAATCTCTGCGTCAACATGTTCAACTACTTTTTCAAAGACAATATCAATCTTTGTCCGTCGTTCATGTCGAATACATGGCGTGTTATCCAAAACTTCCCCGCAGACATCACACCGGCGAACTTGAGAGAGTGTCACTGTCTCTTTGATCTTGGTGTTTTGAGCAAGTTTGTCGTTTTCGTTTTTCCCCTTGCTGTTACTTCCCTGATGACTCAATGACGATTCATCTTTTTCAGTTTGGGACGACGGTTTGCTGGAGTTTTTGTTATCTTTCTTAGTTGCTCTTTCGAGAAAAATGGATAGTTTGAGGTTTTACCATCGGCACAGAGTTTCTCAAAATCTGCCTTCAATCGGCTGACTTCGTTTCTCACAGATGTTTTATCGATACTCGCCATTATACGTTTGATGAAACCAACACAATTGGAATATCAATATCTTAACACGGCTTTTTCCGACAGCCTGATAACGCTTCTATCTGGTTAAAAGCACTTTTCTAAAACAAATCAGTGGATCACTCAATTGTAACAACAGTGCATTTAACAGAAGCAATTTGAGGTAAATATTTCAGCAGCTAAAAAGGGGGTCAGGCATGTACAAATGCACTTATAGCGTAAGTATGCACGCCTGACCCAACTTCTGACCCAACTTCCGATGAATCTCAAATGCTCTATGAATTGAGCGCCTGTATTACGTGACCAGCTAATACAAATTATGCTGCGGTCTTTGCTTTAACTTCGAAATGTATCCCCTCTTGTTCCTGAAGGCAGGCGATGACACTAAACAGCTTAACGGCTGTCGGGTTCCCGCTTGGGCTGAACATGCGCATCAAGCTTTTGCTTGGAATCGCAGTGCGTTTTTCCAATTCTTCAAAGCCAATTGCGGCATTGATATAGTCACGTAGCATCGCTTTTCCTGTATTAATATCGTCTGCAAGTAGGCACTCCACTGCCTCTTGTAACAATGCTTTACGGTATTTGGCGTCTTGTTGAACTCTTACCTGCACGGTACCTTTAAAATCTCTTGTTAATGCCATTATTAACACCTCGTTACTTTATCGTTACGTACTTTGTTTATATGTTTTCCAACGCGCTTTTGCGTCAGCAATATCTTTGTTCTGGCGCTTCTTAGTGCCACCGCCAACTAAGATAATGATCTTGTCTCCATCTTTACCAAAATAAATGCGGTAACCGGGGCCAAAATCCACTTTGCATTCATACACTCCAGCACCGACACTTTTTGTATTCGATAAGTTGCCCTGCTCCATTCTGTATAGGGCCGTACTGACCTTGGCCGCCGCAATAGCATTTAGGCTATCAAACCATTTAGAATATGGGCTTATGTCCTGGTCATCTTGGTATACTAGAATTGTTATCATCAGTTAACGGTAACATGTACGTTACCTTTAGGAAAGTTTTATTTGCCACCTTCTTCAGGTGTGTGAGAATCCATGTCGGCCAGGATCATATTGCTGATAATTTCGATAAAATAGTGAGTTATGTATTAATGAGACGATCTACCAATATATTTTTCTAAACAAGCAATCAGGCGGTGAGCTGTATAAACATCTTCGCCATCAAAATAAATCTTATAGGAAGCGGTATAGCACGTAAAGGAGATTGGGGAGCTGATACCATGATCGGTAAAAACCATAAATGAGATATTTTAGGGGTCAGGTTTATTGTATCATTTTTATAATTTCTGTAGGCCTTCTTTATGCCCAAGACCACTGCGCTTATAATATGAAGAAGCCTATTGCAACATGAATGGTAGACGTGAATGGCAAGTCACAAGTAACCAGGCCACCATGTTAGGAGATAAGTAATACCAAGAACAATCGCTTTGATAAAAACAGGATAAATCTTACTGATAAAGACGAACCGAAGGTGCCGATTCGTCCATCTTGAAAACGTGACGTTAGCACAACGGCGGAAATTTTTGGTGTTCCTATAAAGGATATTCAAGCGGCACAAAAAGGTCTCCAACAGAAAAATCTCCCGCGAAATGTTGCGATGTATTTATGCCAGCAGTGTTGTGAAATGTCATTACAGAAGATTGCAGAAATTTTTAACCTCGGACACAAAGGAGGTGTGAGCAATACGTTGACTAATGTGCTTCGTTTGTTTTTTGAAGAATAATTGTCTCAGCAACAAATTCGATTCACTCTAAGGATGATGCAACTAACCTGAGCTCTATTCCCTATGGGATATTACTGCCACACTACACTTCAACGTAAAATAATTTCTATAGAATAAACATAGGGATAAATTGGCTGATATTTATTCAAATGACAATTAATTACACTTTTCTTACGAATACAAGTAATTGCTTGTTTTTCAACCTCAATGAATACCTATAAAGCATCGATAGTGAACTAAATCACAACCACTTAAACTGAAAACAAGTAAGCTAAATGGGACAATTAGCGACAATAACTTGGAAAGGCTCTTTATCACCTTTCATATGCTTTGTCTGAGCAATTAGAATACATTTTTTTCAAGCTGTTATTCCTGAATTTAGCGAAACAATTTGGTTTTACAATGAGTAGAATTAAAATAAGTGTTATCAACAAATAGTAATACAAAAAATGAAAAACATGATTAAAACACTCATTTTCTGCTTTTTATTTATCTGTACGACTGTAGCTTGTACTGCAAATAAGTCACCTACATTACAACAAGCAATCAATCAGTATTATGGTAGTGATATTGAAGGAGCGCTAGATAATTTTATGGCGTTATCCAAACAGAATAATGCTGAAGCGTATTATTATCTTGGTCTAATCTATAGTGATAGTCGATTTAAACAATTTAATCCAAAAACAGCAATTTCTTACTTGCTATCAGCAGCTGACCTAAACCACATAGAAGCGATGAATAAGCTGGGATTAATTTATGACAATGGTGTTGGTGTAGAACAAAACTCTTTAATTTCCCTCGACTGGTATCGCAAAGCAAAACAGGCAGAAAAACCAATCACTCAAAATATCATTTTCTCGAAAAACGAAAATAACAAACTCGTCAATTCTGAATATCCCACCATATTTTTAGATCTCCTAAAAGAAGCTGAAGATGGCAACGCAGAATTACAACATAAAGTTGCAATTAATTATGACAACGGCGCGTTAATACCACGAGATTTTAGTAAAGCTTTATTTTGGTATAAGAAAGCTGCACTCAATAACTATAAAGAATCTCAGTTTATGCTGGGCTATTTTTATTGTAGAGGTTTGGGCATACCTCAGGACTCTAATCTCGCAAATGATTGGTTGATTAAATCAGGACGTAGAGCAATATGTCCATAATAAGTAAAATATTAGAAGCAGTATGATGAATTTGGAACAAAAGCTTGTACGAGATTTGGGTGATAATGAGTATGTTGCTCATATTCTCTCAATTGATGAATTAAAACTGGAATATGAAACAGTAAAAGCCCCCCAAAAAATGCGGCCAGTTACGCTTCTGCAACGAGTGATTTGGTTTTAACGACTAGACTGATAAACGAATTTGGTCTGGGAGCGAATAAAGTTCTATTAAAAAATTATGATGGAAAACAATATATCATTTTTAAAGGACGGC
>CALZJE010000174.1 GCA_945787715.1 uncultured Ectothiorhodospiraceae bacterium
AAAGGGCTCTCCACATGATTCATCCTTAATGCACCCCAGCTGCGCTTTATGAGCCGTGGAATAAAGAGCATGATTTTTAGCATAATTGCTTGTATCCAATATTCCATCTTTCATCATTTCCGGCAATAAATCACCCTCTACATCAATATTATCAATAACAAGAAACAGAGAGTCAGTATCTCCTCCAGCAGCTCGAATCTTACCACCAAATAGTTCTTCATAATACTGCATTTGCTGATATCGTAATTTATACATGATCAACTTGCTTAAATCAAGAACTGCTTGACCAATAAATATTGGTTTATTAAGAATAACCGCATCTTTTGCCAACAAAACACCCGATAGATCTTCATTAAAGATATAAAATTCCAAAAATTCAGCCCGACTTGCGAGTGTCTTTGATTGATCTTCACTGTTTACTAATCTAAAGTTTTTTCTATTTCTGACATTCTCCATGGTTTTTCCAAAAAGACTATTATTTTTTAACTTGTAATAATCTTTAGAAAAATCATCTGTGGCTTGCTGTCTACATTTACTATTAGCACTAATGTAAGGCTCGAAGAACGATTCCTGATGAAATCTAACACCATTATGAATTTTAATTAATCGCATACCCATTTGTAAATAAAACTGTAGCAATTTTGCATGAATAACATAATTCTCCTTATTCCAATGCGTCAATAATAACTTACTAGTACCAGTATAGCTTTTTAATCTTCCAAATCGTTTTTCACTTATCTCCATCCACTGTTCTACCATATAATCTGTTAAAATGTCACTAGTTATAGTCGATCGCTCAGGTGCTAGCGGTAAATCCTTAGTTTTTTCTTGCAATTTAATCGGATAAGCCAGATCAACTTCTAAAACAAAACCTTCTTCACCATCTAAGTCCATATTACTAATATATGTCTGCAGATGCATCATTTCATCTTCATTTAACCACTCAAACTTACTCATAGGCAACTTCATGGAAAGTGCATGACCATACAAATTATTAGCATCAATGTATAATAATTCCCTTCTAACCTGTTCAGGCTGATATGTTTCTGGAATTTTAGGTGTATTCGCTACAATCTGATGTTGGTTTACAAAGGTCATACCTCCACGAATTCCTTTTGTAAAGAAATCATACATGTTTTCATCTCTTAGTAAATCTACAGATGCAGTGGTAAACTTAAAAGCCAAGTCCCATGACATTGATGGTAATGTTGGATAGTAAGCTGGATCTATATTATCCTGATGTATTGATAAAGTTCGAAAATTTTCGAACACATCCGCTAACTGGTAAACATCCATTTTTAAATAGTTTCGCATATATTCACCAAAATTCTGACACTCCATAACCTGCCATGCTTTAACTGCTTTTAGATAGTTCTCATCACTAATATCCTCATCTCGCAATGTATCATAGAAAGCTTGCTGCGGAGGAAGTTGAGGAATAGTCATTTTATCAAAGGAATCAAAAAAGGAATAAGGAAAGATACCCTTTGCAGATACAATTTCCATGGGCCAAGGCAATGTTTCACACAAATGAAGCTCATTGGTTGGTATGTTGGAAACAAGGTTGGACAATGAAGATGATAAAAATTGATAGCTATCTTTAAAAACTACTTCCATATTAACTGTATTCAACTCCCCAGTCGTACGATTTTCATATTCATCTACTTTGAATTTACCACTAATTGACATATACTTTTCACTTGTCAAGGGAATCACACTAAATGTCCAATGTTTTAGCTTACCAATAGCATTCAAACATAGATGATGTGCATCATAATTCTTCAAATTATGAAAAAACACGGGGAGCAATGTTTTATTAAGACGTGCTTTGGTATTACAGGCTTGACATGCTGCACCTCGAAAGAGTCCCGATAGATGATCATGCTCACGTACCTTTCGTTTTTGAGGATCACTATCCTGGAATGTTTCATGACATAAGAAGCATGTTGAAGCGAAATTATAGTCATATTGCTCTTGCGCTGTCAGTTTAATAGGGCAATCGCTATTGGCTTTATTCCATTCATATACATTTCGAGCAACAATTTCCATTTCTTTTATTCCTTCTAATATACAGTCTGGTCCTACAAATTCATAATATTTACACGGTAAAGGTGTTTTCTTCAATTCTGGACTAGGGACTAGGAGAAATCCAAATGCAGCCGGTACATGCTTATTCAAACAATCATCAACTGGCTGCAGAATACATTCAATGTCCGCATAAATGCTATAAGGCAGTCTTTGCATGTTTCCCCATCTACTAAATGATAGTGAGCTATCTTTTGGTGGCATAGTGGTTGGCTGAAATTCCCCATAGCAGGCCTTTCTATGAGTTTCCAATACTTCTCGATCGACTTCTTTACCATGATTACCATTAAATGGTCGCAAACATCGCTCACATCGTAGATGATGTCTCCCCTGTGAACCAAAGAGACGTCTGAAGTTGACAACTCCTACATAGTGTGATGGATGATTGGGTACATCATAGGCCAGGATGGTAACTAATTTATCAGCAGGATGAATGTGCCCTTTTGTTTGATAAAGCGAACGAATATTTCCATTATCAGCATAATGGAGCAAATTGATGCGAATGCCTGGATTGTCTTTTTCAAATATGTGAATATTGCTTGCATTCATTGGAAAAAGTTCGGGTCGCCAATTATATTCTTGAATGTAGGGTAAATACTGTGCGGCACGGCTTCTATTGCAGCTTAAATCATTGTAATGGAGTACAGAGACTACAGCAAACTGGAAACAGTTAATACCATCATGATTATTAACATTTACACAGGCTTTTTTCGCTTCTAGCTCTTTTGGCATGTCCACATGTCCATGTCCTCTGTATTGCGGAGCAGAAAAGTATCGAGAAATTCTGAAGCTACACCACTCTACGCTGCGCACTATCCAATTACTACCCTTGTTTACATATTCTTGTATCCGAGCCAATAACTTGCTAAATGTTGTCTCCAGAAATATTGGGGTAGGGGCTGCAGATGGCAATGAGAACATAATACTATTCTCTCGTAATATTTCACCATTGCTATCTACTTTGATCATGTCCAGACGCAGTATGCATTGAATTTTACACTCATGTACTTCCCCATCTAATTCATCTATTGTTTGTTGAAATAGTGGCATAGTGTTTGTGATAAAGTCTTCGGGTAGTATGGGTAGTTTTTGTGGAGTAAAGCGTATGCTGCGGGCAGCATGATTATGTGCTGATTTATCAAGTCGACGTTCTACACCATTCTGAGTAATAGTTTTAATTGCAGGTAGTTTGTCAGGATGACAATGATGTCTATGTTTCATGAGATCGCTCTTCTCCCGAAACTGCGCATCCATAACCTGCATATGAAACATAATAATTTGAGTAGAGATAATAATATAAATAATACTAAACGATAACATGAGACTTACTTAGTTTTGAGAGTGAGTTGTTGAAAAATGGAGCTGAGGATGGACTAAGCGAAGGATGCTATCTTTGTAAAATATCTCATAAATTTTTAATTCTAAAATAATGAAAATTTGCAATAATTGTGTTGTATATATACTATCTTGGATTTTTTATTTTTTTTTATTCGAACAAACAAATTTTTTTTTTTCGCCCATCTCCAAATATTTTTTTTTTCGATACTATATGCTATTTTTAGTAACAATATTGTAAATATCTATTAAAACTAAATCATGTAGTGAATCCAAACCCGCATTTCTATAAATACACTTCAATTATACACACACATCTATTATATTGCACTAAAATGTGTGCACATATATGTAGAATTTCAAAAAATATACACAAATATTTAAATTATTTTCAAAGTAGAATTTCAAAAAATTTACACAAATATTTAAATTATTTTCAAAAAATATATGTAGAATTTCAAAAAATATACACAAATATTTACATAATTTTCAAA
>CALZJE010000175.1 GCA_945787715.1 uncultured Ectothiorhodospiraceae bacterium
CAATCCCTATATATAAAGTGTTGGTCGGGCAATCGACTCAGTCCAACAGACATTTATACGCCACTGTAATGCGTGGTGCATAAATGCTTAGATGTTAGATTCAATATGGGTTCGGGGGGATCAAGGAATGGATGTAGGGATCAAGAATTGTAACAACATAGATGAGGGGGCTGTATCGATAGTTGAAGGCCGCCTTAATATAAAGTACGCCATAAATGGAACTGGAAAGAGCACTATTTCAAAAGCAATACTTTGCTCAATAAACGACCAGAAAAATAACTCCTCAACAATATCTGAACTGAAGCCATTCAAATATCTAGGTGAAAGCGGGAATGAGCCTAAAGTAGAAGGACTAGAAGCTATTAATAGTCTGATGGTCTTTGATGATAGCTATATAAACGATTTTGTATTTCTTCCAGATGAACTGCTTAAAGGAAGTTTTGATATTTTCATAAGAGATGATGAGTACGAAGCTGGAATCACGGAAATCAATGAGCTAGTCAAAGGGCTAGAGACTATGTTTTCTGAGAACCAGGACATCGATGAACTTATCCAGGATTTTAACGAATTAAGTGATGGCTTCGGAAGACCTACAAAAAAAGGTATCCATGCCTCTAGTAAGATTTCAAAAGCATTTAAAGGCGGAAACAAGGTAGAAAATGTTCCTGAAGGATTGGAAGAATACGCTTCTTTTATAAAGCACGATAGTAATTACAAGTGGGTGAAATGGCAAATTGATGGAAAGCCATATTTAGATATTTCAGAAAGTTGTCCCTATTGCACGTCTGACATCAAATCAAAAAAAGAAAAAATAACCAGGGTTAGTGAGGAGTATGATCATAAATCCATAGAGAGCCTTAATAAGTTAGTGTCTGTGTTTGATAGGTTAAGTTCCTATTTTTCGGAGAATACAAGAACACTAATTAATGGATTTATTAAAAATGTAGATGGGTATACTGATGAGCAGGAGACATTCTTAAAAGAAGTGAGAGAACAAATAGATAACCTAAGAGATAAATTTCTGTCTGTTAAAAATCTTGGCTTCTCCTCGTTAAAGGATGTTGATAAAGTAATTGAAGGGCTAAATAGCCACACTATTGATTTACAGCTATATGTTCATTTGAACTCCGAAAACACAAAAAATAAATGTGAATTGGTCAATAATTCTCTGTCCTCCTTGTTGGAAAAGGCAGGAGAGCTACAGGGTAGGATAAATAGACAGAAAATACTTGTTGAACGGTTAGTTAAAGAAAATAGCGAAGAAATAAACGGCTTCTTAACTAATGCTGGATATAGATATCACGTAGAACTAGTGGAAAACGATAAAGGACAGCACCAGCTAAAGCTAATACATAACGATATTACTAGCGAGGTTGGGAATGCTAAGTCCCATCTAAGCTATGGTGAGAAGAATGCATTCTCGCTTGTTTTATTTATGTACGATGCAATGAAGAAATCACCGGACTTGATAGTTTTAGATGCCCCGATTTCCTCCTTTGACAAGAATAAGAAATACGCAATTGTTGACGCGCTTTTTAGAAAGTCAAAAAGCCTGAGAAACAAGACTGTTTTACTCCTAACTCATGATTTTGAACCAATAGTGGATATGGTGTATCACCATTCAGATAGGTTTGAGAGGCCAAGTGCAAGTTTTCTCGAGAATGTGAATGGTATATTGTCAGAGAAAACGATAGAAAGGTCAGATATTAAGACATTCATTGAGATCAATGAAAGCAATATCAATGATGGGGAAAGCCCAATAAATAAGCTTGTCTACCTGAGAAGGTTGTATGAAGTAACGAATAATAAGGGGTGTGGCTATCAAGTAGTTTCAAATGTATTTCACAAAAGGTCTACACCTACATTTCAAGACGAAAATTCATCAAGAGAAATGAGTGATGTAGAGCTTCAACAAGGGTGTGAAGAAATTCGGGGCCATATTGAAGATTTTGACTATGGCGAATTGATCTCATTAGTTAATAATGATACCGATATTATGTCGCTTTATCATTCGTCAGGAAATAACTATGAGAAACTACACATCTATCGAGTAATCTTCGACGACAAAGAAGATGTAAAAAATGCTGATGTTGTACAAAAGTTTATAAATGAAGCATTTCATATTGAAAATGACTATATTTATCAGCTTAACCCCAGGAGCTACCAGCTAGTTCCGCAATATGTCATCGATGAATGCGATAAGGTCATAGGTCAGGGGTAGATTGAATCTAACAATTGCGTTCAGCCGACAAAAAAGGGGGCATACATGATCGAACCGAAGAGCTCATTTCCAGTCTTTACAGTTAAGGATCTCGATGCAGCGAAATCCTTCTACATAGAGAACCTTGGTTTTGATGTTGTCTTTTCCGGTGAGTGGTACATTCACTTGGTTTCGAAGTCGGGTGTTCAGGTTGGTTTTCTGTTGCCAGATCAACCCTCTCAACCACCAATATTTCAAAAATTATACTTTGGTGAAGGCGTTATTTTTAGCTTGGAAGTGGAAGACGCAGATGCCGCTTTTGCAGTAGCAAAATCGAAATCACTAAATATCGTGCTTGATTTGCGGTCTGAAGACTGGGGTCAGCGACATTTCTGTATCAAGGATCCGAACGGGGTTCATTTGGACATTGTTCAGTCTTTTGAGCCAACCGAAGAATATCAGAGTGATTATGTTTCGGAATAAAACCCTCACCGACCTCAAAAATATCGGCAAGAAAATTGCCATTCGGTTGAACAAAGTAGGGATTAATTCCGAATGCGATTTAAGGCTAGCTGGCGCTGTTGGCGCACATCGCCTTATTAAGGAGAGGTATCCGAATGAGACATTGGCAGTCTGTTACTACCTATATTCATTTGAAGGCGCTCTGACTGACAAGCATTGGAATGCAATTGGTGGGCAAAGAAAACAGCAGCTTAAAGCACAAATCGGCTAACAAGGCACTGCATCGGATGGTGAACTTCCCCCGCGGTGCTTGTTTGTGGCGGATGCTACAAGCCTCGCCCCACTACGGCATGCCCCTCAAGCGAACGTTATGTATAAAAGAGATTGCGATGGAATTTCAAACAATACCAATTATCAGAATATTTGATGAAGAAAAAGCAAAAGAATTCTATTTGGGATATTTAGGAATGAGGCTAGACTGGGAGCATAGATTTGATGAAGACTATCCAGTTTACATGCAAGTATCCCGTGATAATTTAGTGTTTCATCTAAGCGAGCATTCAGGCGATTGT
>CALZJE010000176.1 GCA_945787715.1 uncultured Ectothiorhodospiraceae bacterium
ATCTCGAACCTCTCTTCACAAATGCAAACTGCTAGTCTAACGCGCAAACCCTGCACGCAGTTCTATATTCCACATATTTTGACGATCCTATCGAAGAAATATCTACCAAACTGGAAAACGATATTTCATAGAAATAGGCAGCCGACGGCCAACAGCCGTCAATTAGAGAACAATTCCTGCAACAGCAGATATTGGCGTTAATCTTTAGCGATTGAATTCTAGTTAATTACAGAGCAGACATTTAATGTCCGCGGTTAGCGGCAGTATGTATGACGGACTACCTCAGGGCGTATGTTAGCGCTTTTTATCAATTTATTTATATGATTAATTCGTATACAAAACGGACTCAATTTCTTTTATTGCTCCTTTACATGTTCTAAAGAAGGGAAAAATTACTATTTCATAGGGTAATTCAGATTCAGGTCTATTATGGATTATGCGTATACCCCAAATTAACCACCACCAGTTTTTATATGGCTCAAAGCCGATAATGTCTTGTGACGAAAACACCCAAGGCCCATTAGCTTGAAATATTCCAGAATCTATTTCTAATCTATCCGGATCAACAATAAGGCGATTTACTCCTCTCCAATTAACTCCCGCTACCGCATCACGATACCGTGTATGCATAGACACTTCCCAAACTAAATGATTACTCATGATATCTTGGCGCTAACAGTTGTATAAACGAGACCCGACGTCTCGTTATACATTTTTATGTGGTTAATTAATAAAGGCAACAGATAAGCTGACTAAAGCACTCAAAACACTTGCAGCAAGAGTCATTATCGCACCGATTTGCGCAGCCCTTAGTTCGACGCTTTGCGTCGCATTATTACCCTCCACATAAAACGTTAGGTATGCTTGTTTAATTTGTTTTCTAATCCTTAGCCCTAAATAACACCCAAACATAGCGACAAAACCAAACAAAATACTTATGGCCACAAACCATGCTAGGGTCAGCCACAGGTCTTCCTCGGTAAACCCGGGGTCACCTGCTACAGAGGTGGGAATAAAAAGGCTTAAGAACAAGAAAACAATAAAACTCAGAAATGGTGCCGCAGCCGAAACAAAGAAGGAGAAGCGCAACGGGTTTTTTAATGGCAAAACTGATAAGAATAGACCAACGGCAATTCCGGTCGCTAAAAATGACGGCACTAGTTGAGTTAATTGTTCAATGTTAGCCCACGTCCTATATACAAAAGACATATATAAAAGAGTCACAACAACTGACATTGATATAGTCACAGGCGGCGGTACTTTTTTACCTTCTTTGCCCACGTCAACACTCCACTAAATATACCAAATAGGCACCAAACCCAAGAAGCCAAAAAAGAAATATTAATACCTGAAAACTAGAAAGGCTCCTGCCATCTTTTAGCCTATCACCAAATTCATTTTTCTTTTTCCCGCCCAAGGGATACGCCCCAAATATACCCGCAAGTGCAATAAACCCAAATGCGTATACCCCAGCTAAAAATGCATGTTTGTGGTCTATTAAACTTAGGTATATCGAATATCCGAATGCCAGACCGATAACAATAAACCCTATTGAAAATACGACTTGCACAATATTTCAATTTCCGGTGGTGAAAGAATAATATCGAAACATTTTACAAATCCCACTAAATAATTTTCAGCACATAACGACCAAGCTCACCCGAGAGGAACCGCGTAGCGGTGACGAATCGGGTGTAGCGCATTGTTATGCCTGCTTTAGTAATTAACAAGATCATTTGCACTGGCACTTACCACCATCAAAGATGCAAGGTGATTGGAATACCTTAAGGCGTAGTTCGGAGATTTGTTAACTAAAATTTCATCAAACATTTCTTCACCTCCCAGCGATATTACTGACTGATCATCGATTGCCTTTTTTGATAGATTATTACCCGTCTTCATTAGGTGAAATATTTCGTCAAGTGGAGCGCTAAATATAGTTATCCTAGGGTCTGATACATTGATGTAAAAATGAGATTTAGTCCAAGCCCACTCAATGCAACCGATATCTTTATCCTCAATAATATCCATACCCCCAATTGAGGGTGAAAATTCATTAGCCTGATTGTGGTAGAAGGTGAATGATTCAAAAGGAAGTAGCGTTATTTGATATTCCTTAAATTCATCATCTCTCCAGTCAGATTCTGAGCATGGTTTTATTACGGCAGGTGTTTTAGTCCATTTAGCTGTCTCACTCAGATTTACCTTAATGGTAAAATACGTAAGTAGAGGAATCTCATTCTTATTTTTGAACACCTTACCCTCCCTTTTAGGCATAACAGTTGTATAAACGAGACCCGACGTCTCGTTATACATTTTTAGATGGAAAAAAACATTGATGCATAAACAACCGACCCACCCCACTAGCTCACCAACCCGCTGACTGTGGCACCACTTGAATTTATCGCTGCCCTAAACAGAAGGAGCGAAATGCCGCACGCCAGACCTTAATAAAAACATAAATCGACCAGGATGACCAACCAACTCAAACCATGAATGATTTGTGTGCTGCATTTTGCCCTGATGCGACATCAAAGAACTTATCACGATCAGAACAATGCCTGCCCACCCGAACTAAAAACTTTAAAAGAACACATCACTTAACGTGACTGAAAATTAAAAAAATAATAGCTCTAAAAATTGAATGCACATCTAACGTTTTGCATAACCGGCAGGCCGGAGCGGGACGAGGCTTGTGCCATTCGGCACAAACGAGTGCTGCGGAGGACTGTCCGAGTTTATGCAATGGTTAGGCATTTTAAGTCTGACTCACTCTAGATTTCTTTGCGGACTCTTCTGCCTTATTAGCTATTTTGTACCTTTTTTTAGCTTCAGCTCTTATGTTTTCCAGATTTAAAATCAAAGCATCAATATTTCCATCTACTTCAGACTCCACCATCTGTGGTGAAACAAGATGATTGCCATCCTTAATACTGTGATCGCCGAGAACTATATAGGAAATTGGTTTAAATAAACGCTCACCTTTTTTTGGTGAGTTAAAGATTAGTTTAAATTTTCCACTCATAAGCCGCACTCCTTAGTTGTGGTGTTATATTTAATTATCACTTTGCTATTTCTAACTCTCAGGACTTCCTTTAATTGTCCTATCTATGGTTCTTCGTAGATCCGTGTGAAATTACTATAAAATTTTACCCCAAATCGGAATCAACTATCACGGTATAGGTTTTGGAAATAGAAGAACATTACGGC
>CALZJE010000177.1 GCA_945787715.1 uncultured Ectothiorhodospiraceae bacterium
CACGCTTGCGATTCACTTTTATGGCTAAAACCACTGCCTTTACCGATGACCAATGATTTCTCTATTGCTGCTTGCCTTGTTTTCTGCACTTATAATTTTTATGCTTTAATTTTGTGGCGCTAACGGCGCCAATAACCGGCAGGCTGGAGTGGGGTGAGGCTTGTGGCATTCGCCACAAACGAGCACCGCGGAAGACTGTCCGTGTTAATTGGCATGGTTAGCTACCCTCAATTTTTTCTATTTCACTCAAAATGTCCTGAATCTGATTACTTAATGTTGGCTCTATTTCTAGTAACTTAGTCAGATACATTTTTGCTTCAGACAAATTTTCTCGTTTTGCCACCAACGCCTTCGCACAAAAATATAATGCACCTTGATGATTCGGATACTCCCGCAAATGGTCTCTCGATTGATTTATTAGCCTATCTAGCTCACCCTTATCCCACATTTCTCCAAACCGAAGGTCATTTTTTTCTTCTGACTTTCTTACGAAGTAACAAAACACATTTCTTGCTATCGGAAGCAAAAGTAGTGCGATAACAAACCACAACTGGTATTGAATAAATTGTAACTCTTGCTCCATAATCTTTTGGGTAGCTAACGTTTAGCATGAGCCGAATATTTTGGAACGACAGTGACAAAATATGTCGGTCTCTATGCGTTTGTTGGGCGCGATATTAACCATATAGCTCCTCAATTACCTCAAACACGTACATTAAGCAATCTCTAGCAGTTTTATTATGTGGGGGGAATTCTTCTTTTTTATGATTCGTAGGAACATGAAGAACACTATTTCCTTTTCGGCGTATAAAATTGAGCTTTAGATCAAGTTCAGGAGAAATATCAGAAAATTCTTCGCACAACTGAGAAAGACGCTTTATCTCCTTTTCTCCCTTTCTATTCACTGTATACGGATCTAGCTTCCATTTTGTATTTGATTTTGCCCTATCCACTAATACGAACTCAAGAAGAGAGCGACAAGTTGCAACACAGGCAAAATTGTAACCAGACACATATGTTCTGAATACCTCTACGACTCTAGCTCTTATGCGAAATGGATATTTAGAAACATCTTGACTAGAAAAGAGTAGGTTTGCTTGCTTCCCTCTTTCAACCCACCCCAGAGGATCAAAGTAATTGGATTTTAGACACATCAGAATATTTTTAAGACTTTCAAAATCCACATCATCTGAGTCAAAATATATTTCCTGATAGTCTTCCTCTCCATCAGATTCTCGAGACAATATTTCGTTGACTATTTTTATTAAAACAAACTTATATATATCTGTTGATTTACACTCCAGCGTACTATCAGTGAAATCTAACTCTGACAATTGGTTTTGTACATCTAATAGGTTTTCAGGTTCTTCTGATGCTAGACAATCAATCTCATACAATTTCGGAGAAACATTAAGTTCAAAATATTCCACTTGTGATTTATCCACTTCGGTCACAGGGTATTCAGAACTAAGCTTAAATTGAATTAGTCGTTCATCTGCTGATTTTATATCTTCTGATAGTGCCGCTGCTAACTCCTTAATTCTGGCCTGAGCAGCTTTGGGTAACTGTACAAGCTGACTTAACTCCATAAGATGCCCAGCGGAAGTGAAGTTTATATATTTGTCGTTTACTTGCTTAAACATTTCACCACCCTAATACGCCCAACGCCGCGCTCAGCGGAAAAATCGACCGCAGGGAGATTTTATCCGTTGCAGCGCCTTGTTATGTGTTACGTTGATTACGATATTTCGACATGACTTCATCAAGGTTTCCGCCCCCTAAGTTTTCAGCATATCTAAATGCTGCCTGCCAAAACTGACGTTTACCTTCCGGTATATTTTTATGCCTCTTTTCTACCCTAAACTGATTTAACTGACTACTTTCAACGTCAACCTGATTAACAGTAAATACCGTGTCTTCTGGCTTAATACTTCGCTTACATATTTCTTCAGATGCAATACGGCTTAAATTGTACTTTTGCCTATCATCAAATAGGCCGGGGCTCCAAATTGAGATTGCGTAAAATACATCTTCTATTCTGTATGTGATTTCTTTCCCGCTAATTCGGTAAATTTCGTCAATATCACTTGAGCCTAATATCATTGCATCCCGCCATTCATCCCTGCTTTCTTCATGGAACTCCTTGCCATCACATTCGAATCCTGTTTTGTTACCGTTTGAATCTATGGCAACAAAATCTAGTCTGAACTGACCGCAAATTGTAGGTACTTCTACCTGTTTCTTTAATTTTACTTCTGGACTGAGATACCTTATTGCTGATTGAGCAAAGGCTTCTTCAATCGGTGAATCATATGGTGGTTCGTACAATAGTGACATTGTCATTACCTACACATAACGACCGGGTTCACCCGTCGCGAGCGACAGTGAGCGTCGGGTGCAACCCATGGTTATGTGTTTATCTATATTCTCTTTCATCAAGCCATTCGATTTGTTTCGACTCATTGTTCATATGAACAAATATTGTTCTGCTCGGTGGTGTTATTTGGTTATCAAAGCCAATATCTTCTAGAACCTTTACTCCCGAATGGTAACTATTCAAGAACTCTAGGAACTGGTAAATTATTTCCGTGTAATCTTCAGTATCGCTTGGCTTTGGAAGTAATAACTTGAATCTGTTTCCATCATTCGCCTCAGCATAAATCGAGAATGCCAGTGAATATGGGTTATTACTACTTATCTTGCCCTTGGTTCCAAAAATCACAGGCTCAATTCTCGGCTTGCACATTACCTTGTTGGTTAAGCCTGCCAAATGAGACTTGAGAGCTTGATAATGATCTTTTCCTGCTTCCTTTAGAAAGCCATCAAAGTAAGACTTTCCAATAAACACTGCGGCAGCAGTCAGAATAAACCATTCAGGACAAGCATAGGGGCCATCCTCTTCTCTCGATTCAATGGCTACACGCAAATCACCATTACTAATCGAGGCCTTGAATTCCTCGAACAAGTCGCCTGGCAAGTTCTCATTGTAAGTAATGGATAAATCTGGAGTTGCCATGTCAGTTCCTTTCACACATAACGTTTGAGTTTAGCAGCGGCACATTGAACTTTCAGGAAACAAGCTACGACAACGCCCGTCTGCTGCAACGACTGGTTAGCGCTCGGCGTACTGCTT
>CALZJE010000178.1 GCA_945787715.1 uncultured Ectothiorhodospiraceae bacterium
TCTCTTTGTACTGACAGCCCTTGGTATACAACCGGATCGCCTGTTTTCGTTTTTCTTCCTGAACTTGGGCAGAGAGTGTGCGTGCGTCTTCTTTCATTCACACATTCTATCATCCCTATAAATCCGCCGGGTTAATAAATCATGCAATCATAAATTTCGGGAAAACTGGATATCCATCAATAACCAATAAGAAGATTGGTTGATAATGATTTATTTGGTAACCTCAATACAGTACAAAGCAAAGAGCTAAACGATGGGGGCATCAGGTAGCGCGTTTAGGGGTAATCATTTACACCTTCTTCATATAGGCATTGCGCCGTAATGCTATCCATGCATAAGGCGTTTATGAAAGACGTCTCTACTTCATTTCTCCCTGTAAATGGGACGGCTAAATGTGTGATACAAAAATAGCACCGAAAATTATATTTCTCGGTGGAGTGCACGGTGTAGGAAAAACATTCTTAAGTAAGGAGCTATGCGTTAAATTTGGTTTATCACATTATTCAGCTAGTGAATTAATCAAAGAATATAAAGGCATAGATTTTCCTAAAGATAAGCGAATCAAAGATATCTGCAATAATCAGGACGTATTGATTAGTGCGATACAAAGCCTAGTGTCAAATGAATTCCCTATTTTGCTTGATGGGCATTTTTGCCTTATTAACGAAAATGGGGATGTAAGCGACATTCCATCATCTACGTTTGTTGAGCTATCGCCAGAAGCGATGATAGTTCTTCATGATTCACCAAAAGAAATTCATAGACGCTTATTAACTAGAGGAAAGGATAATCACGATATTGAGTTTATAGAATATTTCCAATCTCGCGAGCTAATACATTCAGAAATTATCGCAGAAAGAATAGATAGACCACTCTTGAAACACGATACATCTGGTGATCAAGTGGCTATTCATAATTATATCGAAAAAATAATTTTACGAGGGGGAGATTTGTGAGAGTTTTGCTCGACACGAACATATTGATTCACCGGGAAGCTAATAGAATAGTTAACCAAGAAATAGGTGTATTGTTTAACTGGCTAGACAAACTGCATTATGAAAAATGTATACACCCTCTTTCAATTAGCGAAATAGAAAAGCATTCGAATCAATCAATTGTTACCTCCTTTAAAGCGAAGATACAGAATTACAATACATTAAAAACAACTGCTCCTGAAGTAGAGAGCATAATTAGAATTAGAGAAAAGTATGATAGGAGTGAGAATGATAAAATTGACACATCATTACTGAAAGAAGTTTTCTGTCAGCGGGTAAATTTCTTGATTACTGAAGATCGTAAGATACATGAGAAAGCTCATGAAATAGGAATACCTGATCTTGTATATACAATTGATGACTTTCTGGAAAAGGTTACTACTGAGAATCCAGCACTATCTGATTATAAAGTTTTATCTGTAAAGCAGGATTATTTTGGAAACATTGATGTAACCGATGAATTCTTTAATTCGTTTGAAGATGATTACGATGGATTTAGGGGGTGGTTTAACCGTAAGTCTGATGAAACTGCTTATATCTGTCGATCAGAGGCCGGGCAGATATTGGCATTTTTATATATAAAACTTGAAGGATCAGAGGAAAATTATAGTGATATTGTTCCAATACTTACCCCAAAGAAAAGGCTAAAGATAGGAACATTCAAAGTGGTCTCAAATGGACATAAGCTGGGGGAACGTTTTCTTAAGATAGTATTTGATAATGCCCTTATTAATAAAGTTGATGAGATATATGTAACGTTATTCAACAAAACAGAAGGACATTCACGATTAATTGGTTTGTTGGAAGACTGGGGGTTTCAGCATGCCGCAAATAAAAAAACAAAAACAGGTATTGAGCAAGTATATGTTAAAGAGTTTTTCCCAATTCCAAACAAATCGGAACCAAAACTAACATACCCTTTTATTTCAACGGACCGACGTGTATTTATTGTTCCAATATACCCAGATTATCATACCGATCTTTTTCCTGACTCAATACTTAACAATGAGTCCCCACAGGATTTTACTGAAAGCCAGCCTCATAGAAATGCAATTCAGAAGGTGTATATATCTCGCTCTTTTAATAGAGATTTAAATCCAGGAGATATTATTGTTGTTTATAGAACTGGGGGCCGTTACAAAAGTGTGACGACCACAATATGTATAGTTGAAGAGGTAATTCATGATATTAACGATGAGAATCATTTTATAACGCTATGTCGAAAGAGAAGTGTATTTGATGATAAAGAGCTAAAAAGGCATTGGAATTATCGAACGGGGTATGGGAAATGGAACAAACCATTTATTGTTAATTTTTTGTATCTTTATTCATTTCCTAAGAGAATAAACTTAGATAGGCTTATAGAACTTGGTATAATACGCGACATAAAAAGCGCTCCGAGAGGCTTTGAACAAATTACTATCGATCAGTTTAAAGCTATACTAAGAGAATCAAAATCCGATGAAAGTTTTATTATCGATTAAGCCAGAGTATGCTGAAAAAATATTATCCGGCGAAAAGAAGTATGAGTTTAGAAGATCAGTATTTAAAAATACTAGCATTAAGAAAGTAGTGATTTATGCGTCTAGTCCAGTCCAAAAAGTAATTGGTGAATTTGATATCGATCACATTCTTTCTTTAGAGCTCGAAGAGCTTTGGGAAAAAACGAGCAATCATTCAGGTATAGAAAAATCGTTTTATGATCAATATTTTATAGGGAAAGATATTGGGCATGCCATTAAGGTAAAAAAAGTCCATAGATATAGAAAGTCGTTTGGTCTAGAAAACTTTAACATCACTCACCCACCTCAGTCATTTAGATACTTAACTACTTAACTGATTGTTATCAACGCTTAAAATTTTTAGCCTAAAAACTTTTTGACCAACTCCAGAAACTGTTCAGGATTGAATGGTTTTGCTATCCATCCGGTTGTTCCTGCACTTATACCTTTTACCTTCATCTCTCCCGTTTCGGCTGTCAGGATTATTATGGGTGTGAATTTATAATGACCGCAATGTCTTGGTTAAACTGATGCTATCCATTCTCGGCATATTCATATCAGCCAGTACAAAATCAATATTGGC
>CALZJE010000179.1 GCA_945787715.1 uncultured Ectothiorhodospiraceae bacterium
GCATTTCTCGAGATAAGTAATCATCCCCCTGGCGATCATTCCAAAATTCACATCAGTGCCAATGTCCATTTTTGTCGCCGCGAATGGCTCATTAAAGACCCTGTCTTCCATGATGAGAGGCACCCAGTCGGCTATTTGACTATGATCTGATGAATAAATCATGTCCTGAAAGATTGGAGAAGTGGACATAGCATCAAAGCGTTTTTTGAGGAAGTCCACATTAGCATCGCCCCAGACAATGCTCATATGTGGGATATCATTGATAAATGGGGTGTCGTATGAGATACAACCCTCTTCTTTAAGATATGCCCATAGCTGCTTAGAAATTTCAAAACTATTAGCAATTTCAAGCGCCTTACTTATATCGACTTTTCCATTCTCAAATGGTGTGTAGTTAAGCTCACAAAAAGCGGAATGACCAGTCCCCGCGTTATTCCATGCATCAGAGCTTTCCGCTGCAACTTTCTCAAGGCGTTCGTAAAAGGAAATATTTGCGTCAGGCATTAATTTTCTTAATAAAATACCCAACGTGGCGCTCATGATGCCGGCGCCGATTAGTACTATGTTTATTGGTTTGTTGTTCATGCGATCATTATAGTTGTTGATGAATGAAAAATTATACAGGGATAATTGGCTAAACAATCGAAGGTTTCGTTATCTACGCATTAATGGTGAAATTCAGTATCGATTTAAATTTGTCTGAAATCAACAAACAGCGAGGCTCTACTTGAACCTTTCATCTGCTTAATGAAGTTCTTCCTTGATAAGCTATATTGTTGTTGTGCTGTGTAATAGGCGGCAGCCAGTCATGAATAGTCACATTTAGAGAAAGGTGCTGCCACAGCAAAAACTGGACTTGTTCTTTCGTGGCAGAATCTAAAGATAATTCAAAGGCGGACATTTAACGTCTGCAATAACCAGCAATTCTTAGCGGTGCTTGGGCTGTGCTAGCGTAGCGACCAGCACAGGGCCAAATGCCGTGGGAAAATTGTCCATGTTGATCGCGATTATGCTAGTTTAGTTCTACCTCATTTGGACAAACAGCTTTATTAACGAATTCTCTTTTGTTTTCTATCATGTTCAGGTACATATAATTTACACGCCACCGATTGAATTCTTTTTTGTACTCAACAAAAATAGAAACTGGTTCACTATTTTCTTCAAATCCGTTTACGGTTAAGCACCCCTGTTCATAGTTGAATTTTTGGAAGTGTGAATCTACCGTTTTTATATAACTTGGAATTTTAAGTAAGAACAATGACTTTTCATCGTCGTCAATAACTTCAGACAAATAAGTAGTAGAAAAGAATTTTTCTTTATCAGTAGCAATATTGTTAGAGTTAACTGAATTAGAAAGTTGTACGTACATTTCATATAATTCTGTATTCGCACTAGGTTTTACAGCGCAACCCGAAGTGACAAATAAGGACACGAGTAAGGCAACTCGAAACATATTAATTCCCCATTATTCTTTGTAGTTTTAATTCATAAGGTTGGTGCCGTCCCTTCCCTTCATAGCTCTAGCGGCTTGGCACAGAAGAACAGAGCATGAGGTAATAAGCTCTTCGATATCAGAGGGGAATTATGGAGTAGCGCTTGTTTTGTGCTATTCAAAGCACAAAACAAGCGCCGCGGAATAATGTCCCTCTCAAGCCAATTGTTAAAGTTTATTTTCAACAAGCCTAGCTCTCAAATCTGGCGGTGATACAAAAACGAATGAATTTCCATACTTTCTTTTTCTGAGAAGATTTAAATCATCAGACATTTTTAGCAAATCTGTTCTAGCAGTTTGATAGCTTATGGCATGGGATGCCTGATGCTCCTGAATTCTATAAATTGAGTTTGGATTCTTTAAGGCATGTTTCAATAAAGATAACTGTCTATGATTAAGCTGGCCTTTTGCTTTTGAATTATCCAATAGTTTTTCGGCTTCTTCTATTTCCGAAGCCTTCCTGTTTAAATATTCGTGTAATGAGGTTACGCCCTTTCTTATTACATCTGCTTGATGAATAAGAAAATAAGTTAAATCATTCTCATCGGTTTCTGCGTGTAAATAAGCTTTACCATACTTAACTGGTGCCTGTTTTATGATGCTAGAAATAGATACAAATTCCATCAACCAATAGCCATTCTTTGCCATCGACCAATAAAACAATGCTCTAGCCGTCCTACCATTTCCATCTACAAATGGATGATCATAGCCAATCATAAAATGTAAAATAATTGCCTTCACAACTGGATGAATGAATTCGTTGTCATTTGCACTATTTGCAAAGTCGCATATTCTACTTAATCTTTTTTCGAGTTCATTCGCATCAGGAGGTGTATGAAGAACTGCGGATTCACTGGTATCTACAACGTGTATATCATCTTCAGAATCTCTTAGTTTTCCCGCCTTATTTGGATCTTCCAGCGTCCCTTTCGTTAAGACTTCATGTAAATGAAGAATCAGCGAAGGAGTTAATTCTTCCTCTCTATAGTCTCTAATCACACCCATGGCTTTATAGTTATTAAAAATCATTTTTTCACTATGATCTTTAGGCTCCCGCCCTTGCCTCAACATTTCTTTAGCAACATTCCGTGTTGTAGATGCTCCTTCTAACTGACTAGAGCTAATTGATTCTTCAATCAATGAACTTACAAGATAGGTGTCTCTTGTATGTGGGTTTGTAATAGGCTGATCCATAGTAATACTTCCAGCAGCGTTTTGATCTAGCCAATGCAGTTCCTTCTGGAGGGTATCAGGAACACAAAATGAAAAGGGATTACCTTTCTTATCGAGTAATGGGAGTTTCTTTGATATTTTTTGCCGAGCAGCCTTTGTAGCGAACCAATACTCTTCGCTAGTAAACCCCTCAGGTGTGGGCAGGTGTTTGATTTTTTCCCAATGCAGATATCTTCCCTTAGGATCAGTTGGGCCTATATCAGCACCAAGCACGAGGGCAATTTTAGACCTATCCTTCTGATTTATAATATCTTCTAGGATTTTAGAGGTAGCCCTAGGGCTTTCAGGTATTTTCACGATTATGGCTCATACTAACTTTTCGATGATTAGTATATAGCACACAAAAAGGGGGTTTACTAATTTTTTATATTTTAGTAATTGCTATGAATATTCCCAGGCCCCGCCAATAAACTATAACAGCTGTATAAACGTGACCCCATGTCACAATACATTCCAGATAAACATGACAGCAAGAATAAGTCTAAACTTGGGCGTTGATACGCCACATAGGGCTTGGCTATATCCGCTTAAGGATTATCAGACTGGCTTCCAGAGAAATTTAGGATACGAATGACAGTATCTGTTAGAGCAATTCAAAAGTTGAAAATGATGGCTTTTGAATACTGCTCAGAAAATCATATTGAAATATTCTGTTTGATCAAATCGCGTTCACTACAACTTAGTGGTGTTTGAGTTGTAACAACGCTTCAGCCTGTGAGAATTGTTTTGCATGGCGAAACTCCGTGAATAGTTTCGCTGCTTCTGGATATTGTTTTTTTAAATAGACTAGCCACTGTTTCATCCTGCCAAGTATTCTTAGATCATTAGTGTCTGGCTGTGTTTGCATGGCCTTG
>CALZJE010000180.1 GCA_945787715.1 uncultured Ectothiorhodospiraceae bacterium
AGGCGATAAGTTTAAACACAAAATAGAAAAACTAACGAAAAGACGAGCAATGCCTAAGTCAAGAGGTCGGCCTAAGTTAAATCGAGTCTGACCCCATTTGTGCATTGAATAAAGAGTTTGTTAGCTAAAAATGTAAATTAAAACACAAAAATGCTTGACCTAGAGGGGGTGTCCATATATGTCCTATATAATGCTGAGAAAATTAGCGAGCGTTTCCTAATTCCAGTACTGGAACATATGCTGGATGCCTTTCCTTTTGTGATTAAATGATTTCATTCAGATAGCGGCTCAGAATACATCAACAAAGAAGTCGAAAATATGATGACGCCCTACGAGAAATTAAAATCACTTCCTAACTCTGAAAATTACTTGAAACCCGGCATCACATTTGAGAAGCTGGATGAACTTGCTACCGAAGTGTGTGAAAATCAATCAGTTTAAATATTGCAAACTGAGCGAGAGAAATTGTTTAACTTGATTTTTGGACAGGACAAAACACGAGCATAATTAATTCGCCTGCTTCAAACTCATTTGTCTATTGGAAAATATTGACCTGGCCTTGCTAAACTTAGTTTTATTATTTCTTCAAAAACGCAATACACTTATCCTCATCCTTAAATGTCGGCCCTTCATCCATGACCTTAATCAATAGGCCAACCAATTGTTTATTCTGTTTTACCGCCATTGCCAAAAAGTGATATTTTTGCTTTTGGAGTTTCTTAACATAGTACACGGCAACATCATCTGCGTCGGAGTTAAAGTGTTCATCCAGCAGTTTGAATACGTCATAAACAAGTTTTGTGTTGGTTTTATACTCTTTAATGAGATCTTTTGCCAATCCCTCTTCGTTAAAATTTAGGGTTTTGAAATTGCTATTACCCAAACCTATACCAGTATGATGTTTTGCTATCAAGTCTACGGCTCGATCTCTTTGCGCGCTGAGTTTAGACGAAGCAACCAGCCAGTGGTTCTTAAATCCTTTCCAGTCTACAAGCATCAAAACTTCCCGACGATTCAAATGGTGTAATGCGTTATTGATGATGGCATATATCAATGCTTTGCTAGCGTTAATCGCTAACCTTCCATCAATAGAATAACTATCTGTCTTTTCTACCCACCACTTCTCATCGTGGCCTTTGTGTCCCTGTTTTTCCTCCCCAGAATATTTTTTAATATGCTCAATTTCACCAGGATTACCGATATTTCTGCTTGCACTTCTAATAACATGCCCTAGCGAAAATGAATCCTGTAACGCATGAAGCGCATTACCCAGTGGCTGCCAATTAGGTGGTGCAATATGGTTCTGCACATCCCCGCGCAAAATCAAACCTGCAGTAGCTTTTTGCCAACGTTTATGTCGATCAGTAGAAATTTGAGGTAGAGGACAAGAACGTAAAGCGTTTCCACTAACAATTCTTGGATTGTGCATATACATCTTTATTCTATGGCTCATGACTTTCGATGCATGCAATGCATTAGTATGAATCCATTCGACACTATCGTCATATGCCTTACGAGGACTCTGGCCATCAAATTTTCTCATAAAATGATGTTTTTGCCCGTAGTTTCCCCAGTGGCCAAGACTGACCACATCCATAATATCTCGCTGAACTACGTTAGACGACAATCCTGCCTCTTTTAAGCGACTTGCGATAGTATTCTCCGAACAATTTCGACTGATTTCTGCAACTGCTTGATATGTTATTTCATAATGTCCAGTTAAATTACTCATGACTTATCCCTATTTTTTATCTTCATTTTTTTAAAAAATTTGTATGTTAATTTACTGCTCCAACCGAACCCGTCTATCAAACAGCCATGCGGATAAGGAATCAGGCAATTCTTTTTCTTAATTTCATAAATCAATGAATCGGAATAAAATGTTACAACATATTTTGCATTAGCTAATCGACTCGGCATCTCCCAACTATTTTCTGAAATTTTCTCGGTTGGTTTAGAAAACTCTTGTATACAGTTATCCAAACCGCCAGGGCATATAAAATGACTTCCCGATTCACAAACAGCAAATCCAACGATAGGGTGATTGTTACTTACTAGAGATAAACCCTGACAATTATTCTCACCATCTATAACCACTTTATCAATTGTCAATACCTTGGCATCAGAGGTACTCTCTTTTTCTGAATCATCAATTTCTAATAACTCCCCTTCACCAGCCATCGTATAAAAATATTCCATACCATTTCCTTCACTAGCGACAGTAAACGACATCAGTATTGCTATTATAAAAAGGATCTTCGACATTTACTCCCCTACACTTCATTAGTCGCACCGAAAACTTTACACACTCAGTTTAGCCAAATTCAAATCCTTCGCAACAACGACTTCTTGTAGTTAAAATGTAATTTACTCTAAAAAGTTTTCCTGTTAGGTAAATCACACAAAACAGGATTTGTAATCTCTGACACGTCAAGACTGATTGTTTTTCAGCCAAACGTTACCTCGTTCCCAATCTTGAAGACATTAAAAGATTGCACTTTGTTTCATCTATACTTAAATAATAAATCATTTTTGCTACCCACTACTCTAACCTAAACAAAGCAGTGACGGCCAACGCGGATGTGATCGTTCGACTATTTACGCATTTAGAGATTGAAAATCATAAGAGAAGCGATGTGTTGATGGAAAAATATCCTAGCGTTAACGCATCATCTGTCATTTGGATTAACCATTATCCAGCAAGGCATTGTCCACGCTAACTGCCACAGTATCAATAAAACCACTCCAATCCCCGAGCTGTATTAAAATGATATCGTTAGCGTCTCTTGACTGCTATCTGGCGCTGGATCGAAAAGTGGATAGGAAGTTTAAAGAGCAGTATTAGCAGTATTAGGCAGAACTCCAAACAGGACTAATAAAAATACCCTCTTCAAAACCTTAACTCATTGAAAAAAATAGAGTTAGGCGTATAATATGCGTTATATGCGAAATATTAAATTTTGCACGCACTTTAAACGCTATTGAGAGGGAGGGTGAATGGAGCACTTTGCGTCCGATTCAATGATTAACGCACAAGG
>CALZJE010000181.1 GCA_945787715.1 uncultured Ectothiorhodospiraceae bacterium
TAAAAAGTTGGCCGAGTCTATCCGCCCTAATTAATGCTTATATGGAGTATGAGCTGGATCATTCAGACAAGGCCTTGAAGTATCTAGATCAAATTAGCTTATCAGGAAAACTACTGTCGCTTGAGCGTTATTTGGCTTTTGAACTTTATCAAAGGATTCTTGAAAGTAGCAATCCAAAGCGTTTGCTTTCCTTGTATCCCATCATGTTTAACCATGCCGATATGCCGCTTGAAGCAAAACTCTATAGCGCCATTAATTACCTGAAATTGTTATCGCAAGTAGAAGACGAAAACAGACGTATATCTTTGTTGCAAGCCCAAACAAAACAGATGACAGATGCTCGTTTAGTGGATTTTTTCAATGCTGAAATTCTCAGTTTGCAGATTAGTCAAAGTGACGATGATAAACAGCAGGTGAAATTATATAAATTGCTAGCTAAATTATTAAAAAATAATAAAACAGACTTGTTGGTTCGCAAGGCATTACACACACGAGCGATCCAAATACTGGGAGAAAACGATCAGTTCAAGTACATGGAGTTATTGTCACGTCACTGGTTGGTGACAACGCATGTTTCAGAAATGGAATTTGTTAATGTTGCAGAGCAATATTCTGTGATTACCATGGATAAAGCTTATGGCATGATGGCAGAGGGTGAATTGGCCAACGCTTTCAATACCTTTTACAGTGCTATTCGACAAACCAATGAGCTGGAAGCGCATTATCAGTATCTACTTCTGGGGCTGAATCCTTCGCTAAATAATGTGAAAAATCTACGTAAAGCCTATGCTTTGCTGGAAAAGCAGAAGTTGTTAGGTGTGGCAAAGCTTTATGTTGATGCGCTTGAGAAGCTACTAGAGGTAGAGGCGAAAGACGATATTGATGCAGCAGCATATGATGATAGTTTAAAACTTTTACAAGCAATGCCGCTTGGCCAAATCAATCCAGCTATGCGTGAATTATTGATGGCTTATATCTTTCATAAACAGTTACGGCTGACGCAAGAAGGATATAGCTATAACAAAAGTTTGTATAAAAAGGCACACCACCATTATATGTTGGCGATGGATTACGCCCTGGGAAACACGCGCGTTGCCGCAACAGTATGGGAAAACATTGGCTGGTTGCATTTCGATGTTCGTCAATATGCATTAGCGGCAAACTTTTTTCAGCGTCGTTTACAGTTGGCATATAGAAGCGATGATAGCCGATTAAACACTTTATGGATTTATGCCCGAGCCTTGTTTTACAACAATCAGATGAGCGAAGCGTCGGAGCAGGCCGAGCAAGCGTTGGTATTGGCGCAACAAGCTAAGGTGTCTGATATCCAGCCTTTTCGGGAAAAGGCTGCTTTTTACGCTATGCAAGCTGAGCAATACGATAAAGCCATTAATCACTACCACGTATTATTTAATGATCCAAAAAAGCTGACTGATACTAATCAAAGTAAAGCACTTTTGTCATTGGCTTATGCGTTTTATCAATCAGGTGATATTCCCTCAGCTGAGCAAAAGCTGATTGAATTGCTAAATCTAGTGGATAAGTTAGAAGTTTTACCCGCAAATAATGAGCGTCTTATTGCATTTCACCCACAGCGCTTGCGTTTGCTGGCACTCGGTTTGTTGTCAAAGTTGGTGCCATCAGTAGAGAAAAAAATAGACTACTTGCAAGCGCGAATTAAAATGCTAGAGGATATGCCGAGTAGTAAGAAAAATTTCTCCTACGATGAAGCAAGTCGTCTGTCTTTTCTCTCTAAAGATCAACAGCACCTATCCTTATTATTTGAATCAATGAAAAAACCGCAAGCCATGATGAATGCGATGTCTTCATCATTAAAGACTGCAGAATTATGGGCAGAGGAAACGGGGCTAAAGACAGGGCCAGTGATTTATCAAGTTTTACTTAATACGCTTAGTTTGGGTATTACATACAGTAACGCGCTGGATGAGAAGCAAACACAAGCCTTGCAAGTCGCTTATCAGCAAGTGCAGGATGAGATAGCCAATCAAACCTTCAAAACGGCTTTCAGTAATTTACAGAAAATCAAATTGGAAATTCTCTGGACGGTATTGCAAAGTAAAAAACAAAATCAGGGGCAGGAAGATTTAGCTAAAACGTTGAAGAAAATAATGTCTTCACCTGATTTATTGTTAGTTAAACAAGAGCAGGTGTTGGAATATCAAGCTTTATTGGATCTGGTGGATTATTTTGACTAGAGAAGTATGGTGGATTGTTGAAAATAATTGTTTCTAATTTTGTCCTTTAAGTACAGTTGCGAATTCTGTCTATTTAATGCCAGCTAGTGCGTTAAGCGTTAGGTGATTTTCTGGCCTTTGGCCAGCGCTTTAGGCTTGAAGCAAAAAGATGCTGCATTTTTTCGTTTTTGCTTCTTCTTCAAGCTTAAAGCATTGGCCAAAGGCCAAAAAATCACTTAAAGCCTAACGCAGTAATGTCACTGGGAGTAATCGTCATTTATAACTGTATTAAGGGGACGTAGCAGTAGTTACCTAATTTTTTAAATTGATGTTTTACTTCAGCTTGTAAGAAATATTGAAGATGGCCCGCAGTTCCTTGTCATCCTGTTCGATAAAATTATAATGCACTGGCGAGTCGTCAGTGTCGGTACGGTTACGAAAAATATATGTGCTGTTCAATTCGATTTGGAAATCTCGCGAAGCAAAATAGCGTACGCCACCGCCTATTTCATTGGAAAACTGCTGTGTTTGCTGATTCAAACCTCGAGTAATATAGGCGTAACTGCCTGTCAAATGTGTATTGGGCTTCCATTCATAGTAGAGACTGCTCAAATATGCTCTGGCATCTCGACCTATATAATGGCCAATCACATAACCATTAACTGATGCGCCATAACGGCCAAAATTATGGTGAGCGTAGATAAGCTCTGTGGTTTTGACATATTCAATATGGACATCAATTTTTCCCGTTGTTAAAAAAGCACCATATAAAAAAGAAGTACCTAACAATTGCACAGAGGATGTATCGTTCCGATCTTCTTTTTGCCAGAATGCCTTAA
>CALZJE010000182.1 GCA_945787715.1 uncultured Ectothiorhodospiraceae bacterium
CTCGCCACTAAAAACGTACTCAGAAATCGTCGTCGCGCACTTGTCACAATTCTAATAACAGCCGTCGGTGTTGCAGCAATTCTCATTGGCGGCGGCTTTGCTAACTTCACCTATGTATCGCTAAAAGAGATGGCCGCACGATCTTCTGGTCACCTGATTGTTGCTCACAAAGAGTACTTTGATAAAGAAGAAAGTGTGCCAATGGAATATGGATTAAGTGATTACAAGTCTCTTGCGAAAAAATTAAAATCCGATAAAGACATTCGTTACGTTATTCCAAAAGTTGAATTTACTGGCCTCATTAGTAATGGAGAAAAATCGACGATCTTTATGGGTTCTGGTGTCGATCCCAAACAGGAGTTCAAAGTCAAAGGCCCTTTCCTCATCGTTGACAAAGGAAATATTCTTAGCAAACGCGAAAAAGAAAACGACCCCAAGATAATGTTAGGTAAAAAAATGGCAAAATTTCTCAATGCCAAAGTCAACGATTCACTCACCCTTCTCAGCACGACAGTTGAAGGAGGGCTAAATGCGATCGATGTTACGGTACAAGGGATTTTTAGCACAGGTATCCCTGAGCTTGATAAACGAAGCATCATGGTGAATATCAGTACTGCACAAAGTTTATTAACAACAGACAAAATTAGCAGCCTTGCGCTACATCTAAGAGACACTGAAGCAACGTTCAAAAAATATGACAAACTCACAGCAGAATATGCAGATCTTGGCTGGCAAACCTGGTTGGATACCGCATTTTTCTATGTCGGAGTAAAGAATCTTTACAATCGTATTTTTGGTCTACTGGGTTTTATCATCATCATGATGGTGTTTTTTTCTATCTACAACACGGTCAACATGAGTGTTGTAGAACGAACACGCGAGATAGGAACACTTCGCGCAATGGGCACTTATTCGAACGAAATCACAAGAAACTTTGTTTTGGAAGGTCTGGTAATTAGTTTCATAGGCGCGAGTATTGGAATTGCCATCGCTGTACTAGTTTCACTGGGATTGTCGATTGCTGAAATTCAAATGCCTCCACCACCCGGAAGAACATCTTCTTACCCATTAGCAATTGATATTCCAGCAAACTTGTATTCAATAACAGCAGCTATCGTTACTACAGTTTGCATATTTGCCGCATGGCTTTCCAGTTATAGAGCTGCGAAAAAACCAATCGTGGGAGCGCTATCTCATGTATAGAATTTTATTTACTCTTATTATGCTAATCCCTGCCGTATCCCATGCTAAAAATGCTGATGATTTAGTAAAAGCAGCAGATGAATATCGACAGAGCGCGGGAGAGATCATCGTAAACACCGTCATCAAACTCTATAAAGATAATAAACTGGATAGAGAAAGGGCTTACGATGTTTATATAAAACCTGATCGACAATCATTGGTTATCTCCAAAACACCGTCGGAAAAGGGACAAAAAGTACTAATGATCGATGACAAATTTTGGTTATTACTGCCAAAAACCAAGCGCCCTATTCGCATCACACCTATGCAAAAGTTGTTAGGTGAGGCATCAACCGGTGATATCGCTACCATGAAATGGCATGAGGATTATTCTGCCGAGTACGTTTCTACTCACGATATAAGCGAAAGTGGGTATAACGAGCTATTGCTTAAAGCCAAACGTAAAGGTGTGACCTATAAAAAGATACATTTATCATTAGCATCAGAAACAAATATTCCTTTACGTGCAGAATTGTTTCTAACGTCAGGAAAACTGGCAAAAATAGCTTATTTCGAAGTGTCTGATATCAGTGGGCGTGAGCAAATTAGTAAGATGATCCTAAAAGATAAGATTAATAAAAATCAGTACACAGAAGTTGAATATATCGCAAATGAGCCGTATACACTGAATCAAAAATATTTCAATCCTGCATATCTTGCCCGAAATCCATCAGCAAACATTCGGTAGCAGATGTGAAGATTGTTAGCTGGCAATTCCTGTTATGCACTCTATTTCCAATTGGAACAGTATACGCAGAATATTCCATCAGCGTATTGATTAACCCACAATATCACTCATACTCATCCGATTCATTGTTCGATGTTCCGGATGAGTATATCAAAAAACCAAAGATAACTAGTGAACAGACTATCGAATTAACAGGGGGATTTTATCAACCATCTATGAGTACTAACTACCTACTAAGCGCTCAAAACAAATTGAGCAATAGTAGTTCACCCAAAACTGATCTAAATGTGAACGAACTATTTTTATCTAAAAGCATAGATAACTGGGAACTATCCTTGGGAAGAAAAATCAGCAGCTGGGGTGTTGGATATGGATTTCGGGCACTGGATGTTATACAACAATATGACCAGCAGACAACATCGCAACAATCTATGATTGGAAAAAATCAGCTCGCATTGGAATATTTTTCTGATATGTCTTCCTGGTCACTGCTATGGGTGAATCCATTCCCAAAAGAGCAGACTGATAACCATCAACTGGAATCATTTGTTGCCAAATATTCCACAAGTAGAGAAAACCACGACCTTCACACACTGCTTCGTTACAATGACAAAAATAGGTTACAGCTTGGATTGGGCGGTATACAGATTATCTCCGATTCAATTTCCGTTCATGGATCACTACTCGTCAGCCAAAGATATCAAAAGCAGGTACATACGTTCGCAGGACAATCTACTATTTTTATATCGTCCAACGAACCGTATATCACTAAAGAGTATCACTATGGACTCCAGGCACTTGCTGGTTTAAGTTGGAGCAGTATATCAAAACATAATGTGATTGCTGAATATTGGTATGACGAAACGGCCTATTCCCGTCAGCAGTGGAAAAAGCACTTTAGGCTCGCAGAACAGCAACAAACAATGCTAGAAAAAACAGCAATACCTAAAGAATTAGTCTATGGAAATATTGCCTGGTCAGCCAACGCCACGCAGGCACAGTCTCTTGCTCAACATAATTTAATGATACGATGGAATTATGACGCAGACTATTGGAAACCCACCATAAACCTCCTGTTA
>CALZJE010000183.1 GCA_945787715.1 uncultured Ectothiorhodospiraceae bacterium
CTGACCCGATTGATGAATATGGAAACGGGAGTTTATTTTTCGATATACCATTAATTGTACGCACGCGCACCCTTCAGTGCCGAATACTGTTTATCTTATATGGCTTGTGTGAATTTACATAATCAGCAATCACCTGCCGTTCTATCATCTTCACAGCGCCACAACAGCAGTCGTAAGTCATCATTGTTTCTTTATCCACGCCAATGCTTGATTCAGATCAAATCCTAACAAAAGTTGAAGCACTTGGATCAAACTTTTGCTGTTGGTAAACAAGAAGACAGCCATTAAAAATATTAGCGACAGTTTAACTTCCACGATCACTAAGTGAGTATATGATAAAAAACTGTGATTTATTTTATTTTAACCTTCTGATGATTGCTTCAATTTCAATAGATGTACATCTTTCGTAATTTTGCTTCAAAACTTTATGAATGGGTGGTAGTGTTACTATTAATTTCAATCTAATTGATGGATAGGATGTTGAAAATAAGCATAGACAGTAACGAAGAGACTGAGATGTTTGAGAATTGGGGGTTATTTGATCATGTGGGATCTATGTAAAGTTGACGTGGTTAAACACGAAAAGTTTTCATTGAGCCAATGTTAGGTTTTTGCAATAACCATGTAACATCAATCTGATATTGGAAAATATTAAAAAAATTAGTAAGGAGTAAAAATGAAAAACTATCTAGCTTTAGCCTTAAGCGTTCTCGTATTAACAGCATGTGGTGGTGGCGATACCGAAGAAGATCCGGCGCCCAGCGAAAAGGGATCAATATCAGGCTTTGTAACAGAAAACGATTCAGGTGCAGTAGTTAAAGATGTATCAGTGAAGGTTTTAGGCAAAGAGTCTGTTACAGGTGATGATGGAGTATATACGATAACCGATATAGATACAGGTGAAGTTGCAATTACTGCGATAAAATCAGGATTCACCAACTATTCAGATAAAATTCCAGTTTCTGATGGCCAAACAACTTCTCATGATATTGTTTTGTCACCAGCTGTAGTTACTTTGCATAAAAGCTGCCTGGAAATATTAAATGCTGGTGAAAGCATTGGTGATGGTTTTTACGCCGTTGATGCTGACGCTGATGGGTCTCTAGCTTCTTTCGATGTTTATTGTGATATGACCAACGAAGGAGGCGGATGGACATTGTTTGCAAATCATGAAGATAATGTTCAAGAATTATTGACTATCGAAAAAGTGTCAACAACTGAAACTGGTTTAATGACATCTGAACGATGGAAAGTATTAAGGGACAGCATGACAGTTGGAATGTTATTTATTGATGAAAACCAAAAGATATCAGTGCTTTCAAAAGATAAATTGGATAGTGGAAACTGTAGCACTCCAAGTGATATAGATGACCTAAGCCAATTGTCGAATCCAAGCGCAGAGGGACAAGGGCAAATATGGCACAATGAAAATTTTGGATGTCTAGCAACAGGCCAAGACTATTCTATCGTTCAATTGCTTGGTGAAAATTATAGTGGATATGAAGATGCCGGAGCTGCTCTTTACCAACTATCTAATGTAAAGTTTGATGTTTGGCCTTATCAAAATCAAGATTACTCATTTATTGAGCAAGATAAGCTGCTCTACTTCATTAAATAATAACCTAACAAAACAAATTCAGGTGACGCCAAAAAGCGGCGCATCTGATTTGTGACGTTAGAACGCAAACAATGTTTAGAAAGTTGGCACAAACCACATTTGCCGCTGTTGTTTTTGTAGTGGTAGGTATTTTCGGGACACTGGCTTTAGAGGGAGCTTGCCTCCCTGCGTACTCACACGTACCAGATAATTGGAGGTGCAGTTTCGCCATGTACACGCCTATTTATGCATCAATTGCTGCAGGCGTAACGGTAGCCTGGCGGTCCAACTTATATTCAATTGCCTTAGCCCTGCTTGCATCAGCCATAGGGCTGGGTATACTGTTTCGTGGGTTCTTTTCGTACTGGTACGGAACAGATATCGAATACACAATTCAGTTTGTAGTTCTGTGGTGTTTACTACCAGCCGTAGTTGCAGCAGGGGTAACTTCTGGTATTTATTGGCATAGAAAACGAAATGCGTTCTAACCAGCGCGGTCAAGCTGACAAATTTCCGCGTTGTTCGTTTGTGCTAAATAGCACAAGCCTCGCACCGCTCCAATTTACAGCTCACCGCGAACGTTAGAAGTCATGCCTGCCTTCAAGTAGCAAGTGCAACGCGTCAGTTGTATCCCAAAAGCTTTTGGTTTTAAAGAATTTCTCATAGGCTGTTTTATTATTTAAACATTCTCTTGGCCGAATGTTAATTAGACTTATGGCGAATTGTAAATCTTCTTCCTCAATCAACCTAAAATCTGTTCGCTTAGGATAAAAGCGTCTGATTAACCCATTGGTATTTTCCACCGTTCCACGCTCCCATGAAGCGTATGGATTGCAGAAGTAATACTTACACCCTAAAGCTTCGCTAATTGATTTCCAGTTACTGAATTCAACTCCATTGTCTGATGTTATTGTTCGTATACGATCTTTTATGGGTAAGAGTATTTCAAGCAGTGCTTTCTTAACGGTTGCCGCTTTATGATCTGGAATAATACGCGCCCATGTAAAACGCGAAAGACGATCAACTATCGTTAACACGCCTCCTTTTCGATCTTTCCCAACAATCGTATCTATCTCCAAATCACCACACCGTAATCTCAGCTCTGCGGCTAAGGGTCTAAATTTTATCGGTATTCTGTTGTCATTTTCTTTTCTTTCAATATATTTCTTCTTACCATTTCTTCCTCGTGCTCGATAAAACGGGAGAAGCTTCGCTAAATGAGAACGATTCTTTAAAGGGCTGTTAATAAAATTATAAATTGCTTGATATGAAACTGGCAATCCCCCAGCTTAGTAGACACTTAGTTTAGGGTTGTTAAAAATATTTAATTTTGTTGTTGAATAAAATAAACGCATCTGTTGGCAGTTTGTGT
>CALZJE010000184.1:0-2960 GCA_945787715.1 uncultured Ectothiorhodospiraceae bacterium
AGCGTATGGCAAATAAACCTCACCAAAACCCTCGTTCACATCTTTTTCAAAACTATTCTTAACCGCTTCTAAATGTCTTTGCAGGGGGACAATAATATCGTCAGGCATGGTAACAACACGGTTCTTATTGCCCTTGCCATCTAAAATATAAATAGCACGATGATTGAAATTAAGATTCATTACACGCAATCTGATGCATTCCATCAGCCTAAGCCCAGAGCCATACATAAGGCAGGCAGCAAGCCAATGCCAACCGTTTAATTCACGCAGCACAGCAACCACCTCAGAAACAGTAAACACAACAGGAAGCTTGGCAGATTTTTTTGACTTAGCAATGCCGTTGATCTGCCCGAGGGGGCGTTCGAGCACAACTTTATAAAGGAAATTTATGGCATTCAAAGCCTGCCTTTGTGTTGCTGGCGCAACGTCACGTTTAATTGCCAGGAAACTAAGAAATTGTGCAATATCAGATTCATCCATATCTGACGGATGTTTTTTATCGTGAAAGAGAATTAATCGTTTTATCCAATCAATATATGCTTTCTCGGTTCTTATACTGTAGTAGCGGCTGCGCATAGCTGCAGCCGCGGAATTTAAAAATGGTGAATCATAATTTAATGGTGTGCTCATGTTTGACCCCCGTCAATGAATAATGCTGTATGTTTACACAGTATATTCAAAAAGACCAAATTTCAACGTGGTTATGGGACAAAGTGACTGATATCATCGATTTTGTTTGGTGATGAATTTTTATAAAAAAAGCTTTTAAACCTATAACTGACTGATTAGATAAGGGGCCATGAAATTAATATTGATTGAACCAGAGAGTTTGAAAGGATATTCTGCGGAGATATAGGACACTTTGGTGTGGTTAATCACACCAAAGTGATATCTACTTATAATGTTAGGCGCATTAATAATTAAGGAGCATACAATGTCACGTGTAATTCATTTTGATTTAAGCGCAGACAATCCCGAACGTGCCGCTGAATTCTATCGAAGCGTTTTTAATTGGCAAGTTAATAAATGGGAAGGTCCTGAAGATTATTGGTTAATTCAAACGGGCACAGAACAAGAACCTGGTATTACTGGCGGTGTCGCTGGAAGAATCAAGCCAGAAGATACAACGGCTGTAGTATTTGATGTCGAGTCCGTAGATGCAGTATCTAAAAAGGTGGTTGATGCTGGTGGAAAAATAAGAGAAGAAAAAAAGGCCGTTCCGGGTGTTGGTTATCTGATCATGTGTAGAGATACCGAAGGTAACACTTTCGGCATCATGCAAATAGATGAGTCAGTAAAATAAATCTGCGCCTAACAAGGCGCTCGTTCGGACGCAAACTACGCTGCGCTTCGTTTGCGCCGCACAGCTTAAACGTTATATGCTCAAAAGGAGATTTATGAAACTTCTGATTTTAGGTGTGGTTATTGGTTGTTTGTCTGGGTGCGGAGCAACCTTAAAATCATATGAATCATTATCAACGCCTACTGGTGTTTCTCAATCAGCATCAATTGGTAGCGAACTATATAGAATAAAAAAACAAAAAGATTTACCTAATGCATTTGGTAAAGCGGATATATTCGGTGGAAAAGTAGATGCTGGTTACACTGAACTTAGATTTATGGGGTTAACTCCTGATGGCCATGTTGTGTTCAGGCTCACAGATATTGATATTGAGTCAAATGAAACCACAGTGAATAGGTATGGCGGCAATAGATCTACTATTAACTCAAATACGTCAGCTAATGCGTCTTCTTATGGAAACACGGCATATGGCACTGCAAATACGACTACAACAATTACGACCTATCAAAAACCGAGTGCTAACGTTACACAGTTACCACCAAACACCGTTGAATTCACTTTTGATCCTGCTGAAAAGGCTCTCAAAATGGAAGCCGTAACTGTAGAAGTATTAGAAGTAACTAAATATTCAATAAATTATATATTGCGTAGGTAATGTCGCATATAACAAGGCGGGTAAAGTTGACGCTCATCCGCGTCACTTCCGTTCCTTGTTGAGCGCAACTTACCCGCAACGTTAAGTTTTACTAGCGTAAACTGATGAGTAAAAGGTTTAAAGGGAAGCAATGCGTTTATTGTGAAAGTGGACAATCCACAAAAAGTGGAGACCATATCTTCCCTAGGAAGCTATTTCTAGAGCGCCAAAGGGGAAACCTTCCAAAAGTTCCTTGTTGTAAAAACTGTAACGATAAGAAATCTAGGCTTGAGCACTATTTATTAACAGTTCTCCCATTTGGCGCAAGGCATGCGGACGCTCTTGAAAATCTAACTACCCAGGTTCCAGGTCGTGTAGACCAAAATATTAGCCTTCACAAAAAACTTTACCAGGGGCAAGGCATTGAATACACCAATAATGAGGCAGGGTTACTTGTGCCGAGCATGGCTATGCCAATAAATACAAACAAGCTAATCGAATTGTTCAATTACATTGCAAGAGCATTAGCAAATATCCATTTTAATGTTCGGATACTAGGCGACGAGCTAACTATATCAAGCATAGACTTCGATAATATTGATTCTTTCCTAAACGGAAAAGTTAAAAGCAAGGTAAATAATGACTTAGGAAATGGCACGGTTGTATACACAGGTGTCCAAGCAAATGATAATGACAAGGTAACGGCATGGGAGTTCAGCATATATGGTGGCATACAATTTGGCGGACAAAATGCGAGAAAAATAGTATCGTTTACTGGACCTCAAAGAATTCTTGACAATGTAAGGCGTAGGAAACTATTTGAAATATAAACTTAACACATATGAGCCGCCACCAAGTCAATAGGCACTAGAACACTTTTCAACCGTTATTTTGGTCGAATAACTTATCAATCAGTAAACCCGGTCACTTCGTCTGTCATGGCAGCTGTTAAAAGTCATTTACAGCAAACACATATAGAGGGTCTCTTATTGCGGTCTCACCGCTGCCTGCCTTTGTTCAATC
>CALZJE010000184.1:2986-3659 GCA_945787715.1 uncultured Ectothiorhodospiraceae bacterium
CAAGGGGCTGGTTTATATATCCAGTTAGTTTCAGGCTCAGATAAGGTGTAAACGACTCCACTAATTGTATTAATGCACACCAATGGCGTATCTAATCAAGCGGTCTGGCTTAGGCGTGATGCTATATAAATCGAGATATAAATATCTATTGGTGCCATCGATTTTTTGTATAGTCGGCCTATCTGTCCAGTTAGACGTCGAGCTTACGCCATTGTGTGACTAACCCTTTAAAAAACGTTTTTCATCAAATGTTGTCTCATTAATAAGCATGAAATAGACGCAGCGCCCAATCTTGTGCGCCAGGGCAGAGAGTGCCTTTGCTTTGCTCATCCGCCTTTGAAGTTTGAGTAAATAGTTTTGACCTTCTTTGTTACCGCGTAGATACAAAGCGGCGGCTTCAGAAAATGCCCATTTCAGATGCGCGTTACCGATCTTGTTACCCTGTGTGCCATAACTCTTGCCTGCCGACTCTGCTTTGCATTTGACTAGCCTTGAATAAGAGGCGAACTTTTGAACGGATTCAAAACGGTTAATATTTCCAATCTCATAAATAATCGTTAGTGCCAGGATGCGACCAATACCGTGAATACTTCTGAGCAGTTTTAAATGCACCGGATTATGTTGCTTGGCTTGCTGTTCGATATACCATTCGATCTTGCTGAGTTCCTTGGCA
>CALZJE010000185.1 GCA_945787715.1 uncultured Ectothiorhodospiraceae bacterium
TTTGCTCATCAACTGGGGAACGAAGGAAAAATCAATTCTGACGAGTTTCTCCCTGACACTATTTCCAACAAATATATTTCACTTTACGAATCAATACTATCTCAATGAATAAAATAACCGGCACTATCATTACACTTAATGAAGAAAAAAATATCGCAGCATGCATAAAAAGTCTGCAGGTAGTGTGTGATGAAATAATTGTTGTAGACTCTGAAAGTAAGGACCGAACGGTTGAAATAGCAAAAGATCTCGGTGCTATAGTAATCATTCAGCCTTATCTTGGTGATGGACCACAAAAGTTATTCGCCGCAAAACAAGCCAAAAACAATTGGATTTTATGTCTTGATGCTGATGAACGCATTGACGATGAACTTGCAACATCTATTCAGCAGTTGGACTTGAATACTTCTCCATACGATGCCTATTTTATTAATAGGAAAACCTACATTGGTGAAGAATGGATCAAGGTCTGGTATCCAGAAAAAATTGCACGGTTATATAACAGCAAAACAGCAAATTATAAACCTTCGATAGGCCACGCCACAGTTAATCATAAAAATAGTACCCGACTTAATGGTCATATTTTACATTATACCTATGAAGATTATGATGACCTGGCAAACCAAACAACTAAGTTTTGCATTAGAGATGCAAATGTATATAAATCAAAAAACAAGAAAATTGGACCTCTCGATCCGTTTCTTCATGCATTAATGGCATTCGTACGAAAGTATATTTTCAAAAAAGGAGTTTTATATGGCGAGTCTGGACTGACAATCTCAATAACAACAGCCTATCGCACATATATGAAATATGTCATTGCTAGGAGACACTTTCTTGGCAAAGAGTAATTAAGGAATCTGCTGAAATGTAGTCGTTTCCGATGAATATCTACTGCTTTTAGTCTCAAGCAATTAAATTCAGATATCAATAGGCACCGCTGGATTCCAACAGTTACTAAGACAACTTCCTTAGTCACAAATGAATGGCGAAATTTATCACTTTTACCCTTGCAGAGAATAAAAAATGAGTCTTTACAACAAAGAGTTTTACGAAAATCGACACAAAAATACTGTTAACACCGCTGAAACAATATTATCTATTGTTCGAAAAATTGTCCCAGAAATTAAATCAGCAGTCGACTTCGGTTGTGGTGTAGGAACATGGCTATACGTGCTAGAGCAAAATGGAGCCACCAACATTTGTGGAGTTGATGGCGATTGGGTAAAAGATGACTATTTAAAAATCCAGAAGAACCAGTTTATACGACATGATCTCAGCAAGAGCACGAATCCTAATATTAAGAATTCTTTTGATCTAGCGATGTCACTTGAAGTTGCAGAGCATCTGCCCGCTAGTTCCGCGAAAGATTTTGTTTCACTACTAACAAATTCTTCAGATTTCATACTATTTTCGGCTGCAATCCCTAAGCAAGGAGGAAAAGGTCACATCAACGAGCAATGGCCAAATTATTGGATTTCATTATTTGAAAACCAGGGATATATGCCAATTGATGTTATCAGGAAGCGCATTTGGAAGGATGAATCAATTGCACACTGGTATCGCCAAAACATCCTTATGTTTGTTAAAAAAGAAAGAATGAAAGATTTAGAGATTGAAAAATCACTAGACGATCATATTCCAGCTGAAGTGTATCTATTATCTTTTAACAAATACGTCGTGGCACCCCGTGTGAAACACGGCTTGCATATATTATTCTCAGCGATAAAAAATCAATTGTTTGGGTCTAATACAAAAAATAGATAATTACCTCTAATATGTTCCACCATGTTTAAAATAGTTTAATATAAATTTATACAAAATATATAAATCAGATAAACTTACGTATTCAAATAATAATTTAAGTTCAATTGAATTTAATCATGTCTGAGAGGCTGTCCGAGAACAAAAGGCCTGCTACGGATGAGTTAAATTGATAAGGTTTCTTGCTAAATCTACACAAATGATTTCAGAGTTCAAATCGGATTAAATTGTATGAATATTTTAGTAGTTGTTAGATCTTTGCAACTTGGCGGTATGGAACGAGTTGCTGTAAATTTATCAGATAGTTTTGCTAAATCTGGACATAACAGCCACCTATTATACTTAAAACAGACAAAAGAGCAGATATTCCCAAAAAACAGATCCGTTCATCTTCATTACTTTCCATATAACAAAAAACTTCGTAGTACAGGCATAGGACTTTTGATAGAACTCGCCTCGCGACTGCTGCTAAACCCTTTAATTAGAAAATCGCACTTTATTTGGGTAGGTTTTCTGGGGGGATGGTTGTTCAAACAGCACATACAAAAATTGGAGAAAATACATGGCAAGTTTGATCAGATTATTTTCAGGGGCCAGGGCACACTTGAATTAGTATGGAACTGGCATGACCCTCGAATCAGATTTGTCGTGGAAAATATAATTTCCGACAAAGGTACCAGCTGGAAACAGAAGTTATTTTCTAAAGCTATATTTCATCATCGACACTTAATTTCCGTTTCAGCCGGTGTTGCTGAGAGTATTGACGCAGCTCAAAAACGCCTCGGATGGAAAGCGCAATCAGTTTCTGTTATTTCAAACCCCTGTCCTATCCAAGAAATTCGCAATCAAGCAGAACAAGAAGACCTTGACATACCTAATGAGCCGTACATATTAAATGTGGCACGACTTGTACCACAAAAAGATCATATTTTATTACTTAATGCCTATAAGAAGGCTCAAATTAAAGAAAAGCTCGTAATCGTTGGCGATGGCCGACTAAGAAAAGAACTGGAACAGTTAACGTTGAAATTAGAAATTGCAGACCAGGTTTACTTCGCTGGATCTCGACACAATCCATATCCTTGGATGAAACATGCTCGATGCTTGGTACTGAGTTCAAAATTTGAAGGCCTTGGCATAGTACTTTTGGAGTCACTAGCGTGTGGCACA
>CALZJE010000186.1 GCA_945787715.1 uncultured Ectothiorhodospiraceae bacterium
AATACATTAGGCACACTTTCTTTGGATAGATAATCAACAATCCATCCAAATCCAAATGGTACATCTCCAGGATCTGTCGTGATATCGTAAAGTACTAATGTTTTGTTTTCTGCCAGAGCCGACAAATGCCATAGCCCTTTCGTATCTCTGATTGAATCTTCCGGTGCTACTTCTTTCCAAGGTATCTGTTTCCAGCGTAGCTTTACTTCTTCATCATGAGATTCGACTGTGTGTGAAAGTCGATAGCGCTTTTTCATTCCCATAGGTAGACCAAGCGTATAATTTACTATCGTCGGCTCTTTTGAGAGTATTTCGGTATTTGTAATGTCGGGCATAAATTGAGGATAGCTTTTGAAGTCGATAAGAACATCGCGTGTATCATTTACCGAAGCGTGGAATATAGCCCACGCTTGAAAACGCGTACCGTCGCCCTGCTGAGGAATGGATTTAATAATTATTTCCCCACGCTCAAGCTTCTCAATCTCCAGTGAGCTAGGTTTACTATTTGCCACCGCAGAAAACAAACAAAAGACAGACAAAAAACAAACAATAACTAAATTTTTCACACGTATTTCCAGTTCAAATTTAACGGCTATTTTTATTATTGTTGGCGGCACTGTTAATTTCTTTAATAATACTTTGAAACTCTGCACGCCACTGTTCAGTTTCTATACGAACTATTTCATCTACATTGACGATAAACTTTTTTGCTTCTTTTAATCCCAATATCACTTGATCTTTATTCGGGCCCTGTGGCTCCCAATCAACTTTTAATTCCTCTCGTTCTATCTGAAACGCATGTAAAAGCTGACGTACCTGATGTTCAGTTACCATATATCGCATCCAAGCATTAGAACATCCAAAAAAACGATCGAAAGCGACACATAATGCGGCGCCCCCTAAAGCAAACGTCGACCATAATGGCGAAAGATAATCGCTCATTTCCGAGACAACAGGTATTAACGCGGCTAATGCCGTTAAAACAATAGTTGTTACTCTTAGAAAAAGCGCGCAGTGTTTTTTAGCTTTTTTGGCGCTGAGATACCATTGAATTACAATTTCCGCATGATTTGTTGCATATTGAAAAACAGTATCGAGTGATGCCATTTTCTTCTCATCACTCCAATCTAGTGTTTCAAACTTGATAGCTTGCACATCGGGTCTTACGCTTAATTTATTTTCTTCCATGATTTTCACTTAGGTTTGACGGCAATTAATGTTCTTTACCTGAGAAAGCCCATATGCCATCACTTTGTAATAGATACATTAACGTCATTCAATATTGCTTAATATATTTTCTATTATCAAATCAAACAATTCGGTTCCAACGTTTTCTCTAGGACGAATCTCTACACCAATAAATTTAACAGGCAATTTCAATAACCCAATATTGTTTGCAATTAGAATGCTATCAACAATATTAACACTATGGCTCGACTCCCCTAAGGCACAATTTTTGACATCAGTGTCAGAGTCGATATTAAAAGCATGAATAAATCCGGACTCTCTACCTGACTTTACAGCATCGATAAAAAAAACTTCATCAACATCTGCCGTCACGTCAATCCAATCGAGGCCATTTCCCTTGCTCTTAAATAATATAAGGTTTCGATTATTTCCACATTTCTTCTGCAGCTCATCTATCACCAACCAGCCAAGTTGATCTTCATGTTGGTAAGAACCAATTCCGATTACCGCTACTTTTTTCATTTACGATTTATGCGCAAATCCAAAAAGTGAGTCGCACATGATATACATGGGTCATAATTACGAATAATCTGCTCCGCCTGAAATCGAATATCATCTTCTTTTCGATCCAATCCAGAAAGTATTAATGCATTTCTCAAATCCTCTTCCATCCTCGCTTGATTTTGACTAGTAGGAGGAGTTATTGTTGCGCTCTTTATCAGACCATCTTCATCAACTTCATAGCGATGCCAAAGCACGCCGCGAGGCGCTTCGGTACAGCCGTAAGCAATACCAGCTTTCACATTCACATTTGAATAAGGGGCATCGGGGATAGCATAAGCTTTTAGAATCCGAATGCTTTCGTGGAAGGCATAGAGCAACTCAATCGCTCTGGCAAACATACTGTGATACATATTCTTACTGGGAAACAAAATTCCACATTCATTAATGATCGTTTTTATCTCATCAGGCAATATATCAAAGTTTAAATTTAATCTTGCTAACGGCCCTACCAAATAAGGCTCGCCATTCATCAGACTAAATAAAGCGGTTGAATGAGGTTCATGATGTTCTTTAAAAACAGTTTGATATTGCTCAATCGGTAAGTCCAAACCTTCACTTGATACAACATTCCCCGTATTCATGGGATACGTCTTTTCATCACGGAGAGAAACGCTCACAAACTCCTGCTCGATATCAGGTAACGTTAATGTAGAGCACCAGCGCAACATTTCTTCTACTTCTGGTAATTTTTTCTCTAACTTTTCGAGTAGAACCTCAACATCTTCTGTTTTAGGTGCATGATGAAAACCACCCACTTTAACACCAACAGGATGAACCGACCGACCACCCAACAAACGAACAATTCCATTACCCAAATTTTGAATTTCTACACCACGTTTGACTTCTTTGGGATATTTTTTAGCCATCGCTGGTGCACTTTCATATCCCAAAAAATCAGGGACCGCAAGAAGATGAATATGCAATGCATGACTCTCGATCCATTCGCCACAGTAGAAAAGTCGTCGCATTTCATTAACCCAAGGGCTAACTTTTATTTCAAATAAGGATTCAAATGCATGAACAGCACTCATTTGATAAGCAACCGGACAAATTCCACAAATGCGTGCGACAATATCCGGTACTTCTGAATAGTGACGACCTTCGAGTAATTTTTCGAATAGCCTGGGAGGTTCAAATATATTGAGTTTTAAATG
>CALZJE010000187.1 GCA_945787715.1 uncultured Ectothiorhodospiraceae bacterium
AATGCTTATGAATGATCATTCAGTTTTTGAATATCTTTACCGCGATGCTGATAACTTCAAAGCCTATGGTGAGGTTCTATTGTCAGGTGGCGTAACTGATGGAATTGAAGAGAAACTACGGTCACTACTTGCTTACGAGGAAAATTTTGTTGCCGAGCAAGTAGGGCTGACAGTTCTTTACCCACAGCTTTGGAAGTTTAGTAATGGTCCTACAAAAGCTGATCATGCCTTTCATGAGTTCGTAAGCTTGCGTGCGGCAAATAAGAATGACTTCGAGTCAATATCATTGTGGGGTTCGTTAGATGCCTTTTTGAAAAGGTTTGAGGGGGCAAGTCATGAATGGGATGTGACTTTATCAGTGCATTGTAGGGTATATTAGTCTTGGTCGAGCTGTGTTCTAGTTGTAATAAGCAAAAGGAAAATCAAAAGAAGCAAAAGGGGGCGCCCTTTTATGAATAATTAGTTAAAGTAGCCAGGCTCGAATTATTCTAACCGACAACATTCAAAATACGATGAACAGAGCCTATTATTCAAGTTCGATCAGCAGATTTTTGCAGGAAGCACCAGAGAAAATACTTGGCGTAATGGCTCAAGCCCACAATTTTTCGTTACTTGGGACGCAGCGTGATGCTTGGTTAGAACAAACAACCCAGTTACAGAAACGATTAAGTTCCTTTACAGGTGATATCCACTTCGAGTTGTCAATCCCTAGGATGGGAAAGCGAGTGGATGTGGTACTTGTCATTGGGCCTGCCATTTTTGTTGTCGAGTTTAAAGTTGGTGCAAGTGAGTTCTTGAGGGCTGACTTAGACCAGATTACTGACTATTCGCTAGATCTTTCGAACTTTCATGAAGGAAGCCATGAGGCATTTATTGTCCCGGTGTTGGTATCAACAGAAGTAAGGCAATCAGAATTAGCTAATATTTCTGTTCCGGAAAATAAACTTTTTATTCCGATGCAGACGAATGGGGCGAACCTTGGTGAAATTATTCGATCGGTCATGTCACTGCTACCGAAAGAAGTAATCAACCCAGTAGTATGGGCGCAGAGTGGATACAAGCCCACTCCAACTATTATAGAAGCAACGCTGGCATTGTATAACGGCCATTCTGTAGTAGATATCTCTTGTAACGATGCAGGTGCAATAAACCTTTCGAAGACGTCATCGACCGTGACATCTATTGTCGAGCGATCACGCAGAAATAATGAGAAAGCTATAGTCTTTGTTACTGGGGTGCCTGGGGCAGGTAAGACATTGGTAGGTCTAGATATTGCAACCACTCATATTAATCCAGACGATGAGCTTTATAGTGTCTACCTATCTGGAAATGGGCCATTGGTGTCAATTCTACAGGAAGCCCTAGCCAGGGATAAAGTAAGCCGAGGCATAGAAAAAAGTCAGCCAGTCCGTATAGGTAAAGCACGCAGTGAAGTTAAGGCATTTATTCAAAATGTTCATCATTTTCGTGATGATTGTTTGATGTCTAATCGGGTGCCAGTTGAACATGTCGCATTATTTGATGAAGCTCAGCGTGCTTGGGATAAAACTCAAACCATTAGTTTCATGAAACAGAAAAAGAATCAGCTTAATTTTAATCAATCTGAACCCGAGTTCCTCATTTCTTGTATGGATCGTCACGATGATTGGAGTGTGGTCGTTTGTTTGGTTGGTGGAGGCCAAGAAATAAATAAAGGTGAAGCAGGTATACGTGGTTGGATTGATGCGATAGAAAAGTCTTTTCCTCATTGGAAGGTTTATGCGTCGGATCAATTGCAGGATTCAGAATATGGTGGTGAAAACACAGCGAAAAAACTTGCTAGTATTGATCGCGCGGCCTTTTTTCCTGAGTTGCATCTTAAGTCTTCGATGAGGTCGTTTCGTAGTGAGAAAGTATCTCAATTTGTTAAAGAAGTTCTAGATTTAGATGGCGTGAATGCGCGCCAGACGCTGGAAGAAATCAACGAGCAGTACCCCATCGTCTTATCACGTGACATAGAAATAGCGCGCGAATGGTTGCGTGCCAAAGCAAGAGGTTCAGAGCGATATGGGATTGTAGTTTCATCACAGGCAGAGCGGCTGCGACCGTTGGGTGTTCATGTTAAAGCACCGATTAATCCAGTACATTGGTTTCTTGACGGAAAAGAAGATGTGCGCTCGTCTTACTATTTAGAGGATGTTGCTACTGAATTTCATGTTCAGGGTTTAGAGTTAGATTGGGTATGCGTGATCTGGGATGCTGACTTTCGTTATGAAGAATATGATTGGAAAAACTGGTCCTTCAGGGGGAGTAAGTGGCAGAGGATAAAAAAAATCGAGAGACAGATGTATCAGAAAAATGCTTATCGTGTGCTATTGACTCGTGCTCGTCAAGGTATGGTGATTGTAGTGCCTGAAGGAGATAGTAAAGATCACACTCGCCCCTCTGAATTTTACGATGGCACATTTGAGTATTTAAGCGGTCTAGGTTTGAAGTGCCTGTGAGACTAGCTTAACGGATGTTGTTAGCCATAATTAATGGTCTTGCAGTGTGCGATTAACCAAAGACTCGTTCGGTATTTTCTGTAATGATAGCTCGCGTATAAGCGCTTAGTCTCGATTCAATAATTTATGCAAGTTAATCTCTTACTGAGGAATGCTGCTCATGATAAAAGAAAGTGATATTTCTAATGAAAATCAATAGGGTCAGAATCGTTGATTTTCCACTGTGAGTAACTAGCGAACAAACATTAAAGCGAGGCTGCTCACAGCCAGGCTGTTACGCTGCGCTCTCCGTTCTGCGTAAATTTCCACCTATCCACCCGTTGCTTCTTTTTTTCCGCTAACGGCGTATGAATCCTCACTTCGTAAATATACCCCGCACCAAAGCGCAGATCGTACTGCTCATGCTCAAA
>CALZJE010000188.1 GCA_945787715.1 uncultured Ectothiorhodospiraceae bacterium
TGGGGACATCCAGACCTTTCAACCAGTGCTGCAGTACGTCCTGACGGAAGAATCACAATACCTTTGGTTGAAGATCTTCCGGTAACAGGTCGAACACCAACAGAGCTTGCTCGGGAGATTGAAAAGCATTTGTCAACGTATGTTCGAGATCCTCTTGTTGTTGTGATGGTTTCGGGTGTTCTAGGGCCGTTTGACCGCCAGATTAGAATATTAGGAGAGGCTGCGCAGCCACAAGCACTGCCTTATATAGAAGGTATGACTTTATTGGATTTAATGATACAGGTTGGAGGTATTACCGACTTTGCTGCTGGTAATAAAGCGAAAATCATTCGCACAACGAAAAATGGGCAGATTGAATTTCGTGCTCGACTGGATGATTTGATCAGAGATGGCGATTTTAGTGCCAATATGGATTTATTACCAGGTGACATTTTAATTATACCGGAATCCTGGTTTTAACAGAAAATTAGGTACTAGAGAAAAAGTATGCACGATCAAATTAGCTTAATTTTGACATATATACGAGGCGTTTGGCGCTTTCGATGGTTTATTTTCATTATTGCGTGGCCGGTGGCTATTAGTGGATGGGTTTTTGTTAGTCAAATGCCTGATGAATATGAAGCATCTGCGCGCATATACGTGGATACTCGCTCAGTTTTAAGGCCACTGTTAAGGGGGTTGGCCATACAATCGGAGATGGGGGATGAAATAAATATGATGACCAAAACGATATTTAGTCGCCCAAATCTAGAAAAAATCGCACGCATGACAGATATGGATTTATATGCGAAGAATGATCAAGATATGGATAGGATTATTCAACAGCTTAAAGCTAAATTGAAACTTGCACGTGGCCGCGGCGATAATCTATTCACCATTTCCCATGCCGATGCTGATCCGAAATTATCCAAAAATACAGTACAAGCTCTTTTAACAATATTCGTAGAAAACACGCTTGGCGATAAAAGAAAGGATACCGATTCAGCACAAAAATTCTTAGATGAACAGATCCAGGATTACGAGCAAAAGCTAGTAGAAGCTGAAGATAGGCTGACTAAATTCAAGCAAAAGTACGTGGGTATGATGCCATCTGATAGTGGCTCGTACTATAGTCGAATGCAAGCTGCAACGGGAGAGTTGAAAAACGTTGAATTGCTCAAACGCGAAGCAGTGCAGCGCCGTGATGAACTGCAAAGACAATTGGAAGACTTTGAAGATAGTGAAGACGAAGGTGATAATCTACTGGATTTCAGTAAACCAGGTAGTAGTCCAACCATCTATGATGCTCGCATTCAGCAGCTAGAAGCGCAGAGAGATGAACTGCTGCTTCGATATACGAATAATCATCCTAATATTGTCAGTATCAATAACACCATTGAGAACTTGCAGAATCGAAAATTAAACGAAAAGCCTGCAGATATTGTAGTAAAAGATAATAGTATTGAAACAAGCCCTGTTTTTCAGCAAATGAAATTGGCATTAGGGGAAGCCGAAGCCAATGTCGCATCTCTTAATGTTAGGGTTCAGGAATATAACCAACGCGTCAAAAAACTTCGAGGAATGGTAGACACAATTCCAGAAATAGAAACCGAACTAAAAAGGCTTAACCGTGATTACAGTGTTAATAAGAGGAACTATGACACGCTATTGACAAGACGTGAATCAGCCAAGTTAGGTGAGGAAGCAGAGCAGAGTGCAGATACAGTAAAATTTCGTATCATTGATCCACCATTTGTAGGGAATGAACCGGTTGCACCTAACCGGCCACTAATGATGTCGGTTGTATTTGTGGGTGCCTTGGTTGCGGGTATTGTGTTTCCATTATTTTTATCATTAATTAAACCGGCAGTAGATACCGTTAGAACCTTGCAGCAATTAACAGCATTACCTGTCTTAGGAGGAGTCACACTGATTCGCACAAAGTCACAAATTATGCGAAGGCGTATTGAGTTCATTTCTTTCTTGTTTATGGGTAGTTTGTTCGTTGTGGTTTATGCGGGTGTCATGGTGTTAACGATAATGGGCGATAACGGCATTTTACAGATTATACAAAAGAGCAATTTGTTATGAGTACAATTGAAAGAGCATTGGCGAAAAAATCCAGGAGGGATGATATAGGAAAAAGTCAAAAGCTAAAAAGCAATTTTGACTTGTCCAAATCAAATGCTGAGGTTGATTTGGAAATAGATACGGTCCGAATGTTCGAGGCAGGTATGCTAGTACCGGGACAAAGTGGCAGAAGTACCATTGCCGAAGAGTATCGACAAATAAAACGCCCCTTGTTGCGTAATATTAAAGGCCCAACAGAATATGCTGGCCGAGATTCAAATTTAATCATGGTAACAAGTGCATTGCCTGGTGAAGGTAAAACATTTACTTCGGTAAACTTGGCTATGAGTATAGCAATGGAGCTTGATAATACCTGTCTTTTGGTAGACGCAGATGTTGCGCGGCCCTCCGTTATGAAAACTCTTGGTATACAAGACAGAGATTACAAAGGTCTGGTTGACTATCTGGTCGACAAATCAATAGACTTATCAGATGTTTTATTACGTACTAATGTTCCCAAATTAACCATGTTGCCGTCAGGTCGTACTGATGTGCATGCAACCGAATTGTTGTCCAGTGAAAACATGCATCGCCTGGTTCAAGAACTATCCGAACGTTACCATGACCGGGTTATTATTTTTGATTCTCCACCACTGCTGGCAACAAGTGAATCTCGTGTTCTTGCCTCTTTAATGGGTCAAGTTGTTTTGGTTGTAGAAGCATTGAAAACGCAACAGTCGGCTATTAAACAAGCTTTAGAGTTTTTGGACAAGAGTAAATACATTGGTTTGGTTTTAAACAAGGGGCGCAGTAAATCTGGACAT
>CALZJE010000189.1 GCA_945787715.1 uncultured Ectothiorhodospiraceae bacterium
GATGTCCAACTCATATCTGCTTCCAGGCGGTAACTTCCCTCATAATTGTGCGGAGTCGAACTTCCCCATTCCTGCGGTGAAAGCATTGAGAAGTAAAGAGAATCATCAGACTTTTTGTAAAGGTGATAAATTTCGCCCGGTTTGCGTTTAAAATTACATTTTGCACGATGTAAGGATTGGTCGTTTTGAGCATGCTCCAAAATTTCTTTAGCTTGTTTCTGTAATAGCTTTATTTGCTCTGCGATGACTCTTAGCTTACCGTTGGTGTGCTGCGCAATATGCTCATCGGCTTGTGCAATCTCCTTTGCGAGATCGACAATATCAAACGAGGGAGCCATTCGGCTAACTGGATAGGGTGCAGTGCGATCGGGACCTTGGTGGTTTTCACCTTGAGTCATTAATTGATTGCTTTTTTTCATTGTTTAATTCTTTAGTAAATTTTAATCCTGGTTTTAATGCCCCTCCTCGGGACTGAGTATGAAACAAAATAAATTTAAATGAACAATATTAGCAGAGTAAAAAATTACTCTGCTAATATAAATAACACTGCACTTTATGTGTTTCAGACAACTCACTAACTGGAGGATAGCTTTTTTTACACTCATCCTTCACTTTCGGGCAACGAGGGTGAAAATGACAGCCTTGTGGTGGATTGATAGGTGATGGTGGATCACCTTCTACACGCATGATTTCAGTTTTTGTTTTTTCATCAATGGTTGGTACTGCAGAGAGCAACGCTTGCGTATATGGATGTTTTGGATTCGCCAATACATCCTCTACCCTGCCTTTTTCAACAATCCTTCCCAGATACATAACTGCAACTTCATCTGCAAGATAGGCCACCACCGAGATATTATGTGTGATAAACAAATAAGCAAGACCTAATTCAATTTGCAACTCTTTTAAGAGATTTAAAATCTGTGCTTGCACTGAAACATCCAGCGCACTTGTTGGCTCATCACATACGATTAGTTTTGGATGAACTGCCAGCGCGCGAGCAACACAAATTCTTTGACGTTGACCGCCGGAGAACTCGTGCGGGTAGCGGTTACGAAATTCAGGTCGCAGGCCGACTTGCTCCAGTAGATCATCAACCCGTTTTCTTCGTTCTTCTGGATTAGGGTAAAGTTCCTGCGCTATCATTCCTTCTTCAATGATATCTCCCACCATCATGCGCGGATTCATTGAAGAGAATGGGTCTTGGAAAATTATTTGAAAATCTTTACGGCGACTGCGTAGTTCACTTTGGCTTAAAGATGTAAGTTCAGTATCCTGAAATACAACTTTACCTTCCGTCGTTTTGATGAGCTGCAGTATACCTTTACCCAAAGTAGTTTTGCCGCAACCCGACTCACCAACCAGCGCTAGTGTTTTACCTTTATCAACCGAGAGTGAAATTCCATCGACAGCATAAACATAGCCAGCAACACGTTTCAACAGTCCTTTATGTATAGGGAAATGAATTTTTAGATCATCAACCTGTAAAAGCTTTTCTACTTCGCCAGCACGTGCTTTCTTCAATGCAGGTGCTTGACTATGTTTATACTCAGGTTCTTGAGTTTCATGCAAATCATCATAGATATGACAGCGCACTCCATGATCTTCGCCAACATTGTTCCAAATAGGAATTTCAGTTTCACAAAGCGTCCAACTATTTCGACAGCGTGAATGAAAACGACAATTAGTAAATTCTTGTGAAAGTTGAGGTACAGAACCAGGAATGATCGCCAGCGCTTCATTACGTTTTTCCATAGTAGGTATGGCTTCAAAGAGCTTTTGACTGTATGGATGTTTGGGAGAGTTAAAAAAGCTATCTCGATCAGCCATTTCAACAATTTCTCCCGCATACATCACTGCAACGCGATCAACCATTTCAGATACAACAGCTAAGTCATGAGTGATCATTAAAACAGCCATGCCTGTTTTCTTTTGCAGATCACGAAGAAGATCTAGCACCTGCGCTTGAATGGTGACATCCAATGCGGTGGTAGGTTCGTCAGCAATAAGTAGATCAGGTTCACCGGCAAGTGCGATAGCGATCATGATTCGCTGCTTCATTCCGCCGGATAACTGATGTGGATATTCATTAATGCGTTGTTGAGGATCGGGAATCCCTACCGCTTCTAATAATTCCATAACACGGAATTTTGCAGCGGAATTTTTTAGTCCTTTATGCCGCGATAAAACTTCTGAGATTTGTGAACCAACGGTTAACACTGGATTAAGTGATGTCATTGGCTCCTGAAAAATCATAGCAATGCGATTACCACGTATATTGCGTAGTGCAGCTTCAGGTAATGCCAATAAATCTTGACCGTCCAGGTTGATCTCACCACTGATATTATGCGAAGCCTGGCTGGGTAGCAGTTGCATTATGGAAAGTGCGGTCATGGATTTTCCACAACCTGATTCACCCAGTAATGCAAATGTTTCCCCTTTTTTAATGGAGAAACTGATATCGTCTACAACCGTAGTTTTTCCTGCGCGAGTATCGAACCAGGTTTTTAAATTCTTAACGTCTAAAAGCAAATCACTCATTGATAAATTCCGGTTTATTGTTTTCTGATTCGCGGATCAAACGCATCCCGCACTGCATCTGAGAAAAGATTTGCAGCGAGCACCAGGACAAACATAAAAATTAACGCAGCAACAAGAGACCACCAAACCATAGGTTCTCGCGCCATTTCCAGTCGGGCTCCATTGATAAGATTCCCCCAACTATGCATCGTAGGATCTACTCCTACGCCAATATAAGAAAGTACAGCTTCGGCTAGTACTAGACCACTAAAATCTAGAACAATCGCAATCAATATAATATGCATAATATTCGGCTGAATATGTCGCCACATGATTTTAATTTGGCTAAC
>CALZJE010000190.1 GCA_945787715.1 uncultured Ectothiorhodospiraceae bacterium
AGATAGAATACATTATTCGCCAAGCTATCACCGTGTCATCCAATTGCTCAACCACCTAAATGACACCCCCAATGGCACGGCGATCTATCAACATATCGAGCGCTCCCTATCCAGTATTGAGCGTAACCGTCTCGACACCGAAGCCCATTACATTGCTATCACGAAAATGTTACTCGATGCTATCACGGACCAACTCGATAGCGACTCGCCCGAACACATCGAAGCCTACATCATTAAGGCTAGTCTTTTGCCATCTACACCAGCTCACGAGCTAGATACTATTCATAACCAAATTATTCCGTTGCTAAAAAAAATCAAAGTTCACACCAGTGCATCTGCGCGTGCTATCAAGCAGGCCGTACCCCCAGTACTGACGCCCATTAATCGCAGCGTTCGCACCAACAACAATTACGACGACGCTACTAAGAAGAGGCGTCCAAGCAAAGCAGAGAATATTAATTCAAGCCCTCTCAAGAAAAACAAACGCGAGATACTCAGGCAGAAGCAAGATGTTAGGCTATCCACCTTCGAGGAAGGTCGACAAAGTATACAAAACACCCAAAAGAACCTCAGCAAACAGGTACACGATGCTATCGAACTCAATAACAAAGTAGCTGAGTTACTGAAGATTACTGCCGAAGGCATGCGGCGCGCTAATAATCAGAAAGACATCGATGCTACCCGAAACACCTACTTGCGTCAGTTCAACACACTAATTAAAGCTCAACAAGTTCTGGCAAGCAAATTCAACACAGTCAAAGAAAAACTGCAGGAAATAGAAACCAGCAGTCAACACTTGGATGAAGAGTTGGCCCGCGTTCATCGCCTGAGCCTCACCGATGAACTAACTGCACTACCCAATCGCCGAGCCTTTCTACAGCGCCTGGAAGATGAGGTAGCCCGTGCACAACGATATGGCTCGCCAGTGACATTAGCTATTATCGACCTTGACAACTTCAAGCCCATCAACGACACCTATGGTCATGATGTCGGTGATGCCGTGTTACAACACTTTGCCACCCGTGCGCTGGAGGCCTTTCGCCATCACGATACGGTGGCTCGTTATGGAGGGGAAGAGTTCGCCGTCTTGATGCCGAACACCAATGTCGAAGGAGCCTTGTGTGCCATGGAAAAAATCCAGGAACAGCTAGGTGCTTCTTATTGCCGCCTCAGCACTGGCGAAGAAATATCGCCGCCCACCTTTTCCGCCGGCGTCGCCCGCTTGGTTCGTGAAGAGTCGTCCGAAGAGCTGATCAAACGCGCCGACATGGCCATGTATACCGCTAAAAACAGTGGTAAAAACAGGATAAAGATTGCAGATCCGGAGCACTTTTCTGAACTTGATAACGCTGAATTGACGCAGTAAATTCATATTTAATCAAAACTTTCTGTACGCGCTTATAGGAGGCTGTTCGAACATAGCCTCTTAGTATCCCGTCAGTTCAACATATCCTTCACCATTTATATTATCTGAATTAATTTCACCCCTTATTTTTACCGCCCCTTCCCAATAACGAACCGAATGGTTAAATTCCTGATTATCCATATATGGCTCTATATGCAGTTCGATATTATATTGTGGAATGCGTAACTGCCAAGAATTCGGATACTCAGCACCGGAGGGACTTTTCCACATTGTCAACGGTCTTATATGGACTTGATTATGAGCAAGCTTAATGACATCACCATTTTTTCTGATATACGAACCCGCACTGGATTCATCTACCTCATCGTTTTTCCTGCGCAATTGATAAAACATAATCTCTTCTCCGTTGGATAGCTGTAATGCAAACCAGTCCCAACCAAGTTGTGATTTGCTCAACGCCGAAGTGGACCATTCTCTATCCAGCCATGAGTTACCGACTACATGAAATACTTCATTATTAATCGTCAGCTCACCTGCTGATTCTAAACGAGTATATGAATAGTAATATGACGCGTTACCAGGAGTGGCATTTTTTTTACTTAAGCCCTGGTCGCCCTGTAATACGTGTGGCTTCAAAGATTTCAACTGCAAGCGAATACTTATATTATCTTGCTTCGCATTTAATACTAATGGAAAAAATTGTTCACTATCACTTTGAAATGACCAATCCAATAACCAAACCTTAAATGGTTTGACTTGCGCACCAGCGAGTTCAAGAGAAGCTCTTGAAAAGCGCTCAAACGAATAGTACCTGTTATTTTTTATATCACTAATCGTGAAATGTGCCATATACAATTGATTAGTGGCCCATTTGGATTCACTCTGAGGGAGCTTTGGACTGATTCCCCATCGAAATATCGTCAATTGAACGCCAAAATGTTGTCCATTTTCAGCTTCAAGATTACCGGTAACATACCACCACTCGGATTTATAAGCGGGGTGAGCACCATGATCTTGTGGGAAAATAAAATCACGTGGTTTTACAACTCGCTCAAATTCCTTATCGTTTACGCCGCTCAAAATTTTAGATATATCAGATTTCTTTCGAATGGCCGCTGTATCTTCAGTATTTGAACAAGCAATCAACCATAAACTTAATAGAACAACAGTGAAATTATTACACTGAAAAATATTCACTAGTCATTTCTCAATGATTGAGCAGGTTGTACACGAGACATTTTATAAGCCGGGTAGATACCTGCTAGAAAAGCAGCAGCGATACTCAAGATAACAGCAAGTGACAAATCAAAAATGCTTGGAGAGATGGCCATACTCCAACCAAAAGATTGTACGTTAATAACAAAGATGAGTACGATCGAGAGCATTAATCCCAATGGTACGGCAAGTATACCTGCGATTAACCCCATAAAGGA
>CALZJE010000191.1 GCA_945787715.1 uncultured Ectothiorhodospiraceae bacterium
CTATCTCACAGTTCATAACATTATCACTTCATATTATAAATTAAATGCCGATTACTGAACTTGAAATGATTTAAAATCTCGCGTAGAAGTTATTGGATATAATTTTAACAATCCGTATTAAGACGAAGCAGATATTTTTTAGTCAATTACATACATTTAATAAAATATGGCAAAGCATGGATGTCACAATGATCAAAACTAAACCTACAGCCCTCGCACAAGCAATTCTACTTTCAACGCTATTTCTCAGTACTTCAGTTCAGGCAACCGCATTTTTACCGCAAGATCCAAGAGCGATGGCCATGGGTGGCACCGGTGTTTCGGTTGCGAATAGCTCACAGGCACATTATTACAATCCGTCATTGCTGCATAATGCCAGGGAAGATGAAGACTTTAACTTTGAAATTGATGCCACTTTGCGTGTATCAGATACTGACCATATCGTAGAATCTTTAAATACATTTGGAGAAGATAATTTAATAGGGGCTTATGCCTCAAGTCTGATTAGTTTCACGAACAGCATGACGACAGTTACAGCGAATATGAACACGTTTCGTGACGAACTCAACGCGACAATCCCCAATCCAAGCAACATAAATGATGCACGCAACAACTTATCTACTAGTTTAACATCTCTAAGTACAAACACCGCAGGACTTAGTGCAGCAACTACAGGTCTTCAAAATGGGATTCAAAATGTAGCAGGCAAGCCTATAACATTTGATTCAAATGTAGGTGGAAGCATCGGAGTGCCAAACATGGAGACAGTAAGCTGGGCGATTTATTTTGATGCTTGGGCAAACGTTTCTATCGCAGGTGAATTTTCAGATACAGATAAAGATTTTATTACCGATGTAACTACAACATTGGACGAATTAGCACTGACAGTAGATACGGTAAATCAGACAATATCCGGAGAGGTTGTCGATCCAAATCAAATAAATGAACAACTAACAAGTTTAACTCAAAGCAGTACAGCTATCGATGCAACTAGCTTAGAAGATGGCCTGGATTCTACAATTAATATGGCTGGCGGTGTAATCCAAGAATTTGGTATTTCTTTAGCGACAAATTTCGCAATCAACGGCTATGATTTTGATGTTGGATTAACGCCTAAATATTTAATGGTTACAACCTCCGATTATAAATTAGCGCTCAACGATGATACTACCGGCGATGGTGTATTTGATAGCGATGATACGAAAGATCATTCCGCATTTAACGCTGATTTAGGGATATCAAAGAAATTAACTGAAAACTGGAAAACTGGCCTGGTTATAAAAAATATTATCCCACAAAGCTTTGACACCCCTTCTGGAAATTCTGAAATTAATATAGACCCATCAGCACGTGTTGGTGCAAGTTTTCAAAATGATTGGGCGTCGGTCGCTGTTGATTTTGATTTGACAGAAAATGAAAGTATTGGTGGATTATCAAAAACACGATTTCTAGCTATTGGAGCTGAGTTGGATGTATGGTTACTAAAATTACGCGCGGGTTATCGAGCAAACCTGGCCTCGTCCGGCGGAAATGTTCCATCTGTGGGATTAGGTTTATATCTTTTTGGTCTAAATGCTGATGTTGCAATTGCAGCAAATCAATTCGAACTTCCTACAACTCCTGAACAAGCCTCTGAATTTGATGATATCAGTGTTGCTGCCAGAATCGGCATTCAATGGTAGTTCTAATATAAAGTCTATAAAAAAAGCCTCTTTTAAAAGAGGCTTTTTTATTTTGGGTTAGATGAAAAGTATCAAGATAGCCGATTTTCATTCGTCTTCGTTTGCAATCCAAGCAATACCTTCTCAGAAACATTCTGTAAAAACCCCGAGAACTTATCACTCAAGCTTTTCTTCTCAACATGTTTAACGCTATAAAGATCCGCGTAGTTAACTTTTTCCAGCAAATAATCATCACTTGTTTTTAATTCATCAACCAATGCTAATTCCTTTGCACGAGTACCAAACCAATATTCACCAGTAGAAACTTTTTCTATATCTACAACTGGTCTTTCATTTTTTACAAAATCTTTAAAGAGCACATGCACATCTTCAATATCTTCTTTAAACTTCTTACGTGATTCATCCGTATTTTCACCAAACATGGTTAAAGTACGTTTGTATTCACCAGCGGTGACCATTTCAAAATCAACGTCATGTTTTTTCAACAATCGATTGAAGTTCGGGAGTTGAGCGACAACACCAATAGAACCGAGTATTGCAAACGGTGCTGCAAGGATATTATTCGCAACACAAGCCATCATGTAACCACCACTGGCAGCCACTTTATCTACCGAAATAATTAAATGGATATCTTTATCCCGAACACGCTTTAATTGAGATGCCGCGAGTCCATAAGTGTTAACCATCCCGCCTGCACTTTGCAAACGGACAAAAACTTCGTCTTGTTTTCTTGCGACCATTAATATGGCAGTTATCTCCTCGCGCAAATGAGTAACAGCAGAAGCTTTAATATCACCATCAAAATCTAACACAAATATACGCTGCATATCACTAGTATCTTTTGCTTTTTTTGCTGCTTTCTCTTTTTCCTTATGCTCTTTCTCGGCTTTTTTCAATTCGTCTTTACCAAGCATCAAAGACTTCATTGACATGCTGACATCTTCATACTTATCATTGAGCTTTGTGATCTCTATTTGGGCCTCAGCATGATGTTCTTTGCCGCGCGTGACAGCCACAAGAATTCCGATCACAACAACCAGTATACTCAATACAATTGTAAGGGTTTTCGCAACGAACATCCCATAATCTGATAAAAAATCCACCGATGACTCCT
>CALZJE010000192.1 GCA_945787715.1 uncultured Ectothiorhodospiraceae bacterium
CCCTGTTTCTCGATGAAGTCGCCGACCTACCGCTGCACATGCAAGTCAAACTGCTGCGCGCCATCCAGGAAAAATCCATCCGCCCGGTAGGCGCCCAGACCGAAGCCCCGGTCGACGTCCGTATATTAAGCGCCACCCACAAAGACCTAAGCAAACTGGTAGACGAAGGCAAGTTCCGCCAGGATCTTTTCTATCGCATCAACGTTATCGAACTAAAAGTCCCCAGCCTCAACCAACGCCGTGATGACATCCCGCAGCTGGCCGAGCACTTTCTTGACAACATCGCCGCTCAGGCAAAGTTGGACAAACCCAAGCTGTCCAACCAGGCCATCGAAGCCTTGAGTAATTACAACTTCCCCGGCAACGTCAGGGAACTGGAAAACATCCTCGAGCGCGCCTTCACACTCTGTGAAGACGACACAATAAAAGAGGACGACCTGCAACTCCCCGCCACAATCAATAAGGTCTCAAACGTAGACAATACCGAGCAACCACTTGATTCCTTTCTCGGCAACCAAGAGAAAGAGGCCATCCAACAAGCCCTACAACAAAGCAAATACAACAAAACCGCTGCTGCCAAACTGCTCGGCATCTCATTTCGGCAGCTACGCTATCGCCTGAAAAAACTCGGCATCGACTAAGTAGCAACCATTCCTGTCACAAAGTGACAAAAAGTGTCAGTTCAAAACATATAACCGCACTAACAACACCAACACCGAACAACAAAAACCACTCTCCAAGACCTCTTTTCAAGCCACAAAATTGTGACATAATGTGTACTGCACCAAGGATGGACGGTCAAATACACTTCACCACCCTCCTCATCTGGCTTTTTGGCACGGGACGTGCAATACAATTACCGAGACAAAAAACTTCTCAAGACATTAAAGTCTGAACACAACAGACCGATATGAATAGCGAAGAACATTTTGAACTGGTTTTTTAATCTACAAACTAACTGCTTAGGCACGAGGAAAAACGGTACAACAAGGTTTTACACTGATTGAGTTAATGATCGTAGTTGCGATCATTGGTATTTTGGCAGCGGTAGCGATACCTGCTTACAGCGACTACGTGAGCAAAGCAAAGTTTCAAGACATTAATAGTGCTATTTCACCGGTTGAGACAGCCATTTCATTATGTCTACAGGAAAATAACGGGGTCTTAGCAAGCTGCGACACTGCTGCTAAAGTTGGCGTGACCTTACCGACTGACGCTCAAATGAAATATAGTGGCGCTGTGACAATTACTACTGCCACAGCTGCCGTTAACGCAACCGCCGCCGCAGAAGCAGGCAGTTATACCTACATCAACACACCAACCCTGAACGGCGGCATCGTTGAGTGGGACCAGTCTGGCACTTGCGAAGGAGTTGGTTACTGTAAAGAGTAATAAACATACATAGGTATTTCAGACCTATAACAATAAAAGCCCCGAAGTAAAACTCGGGGCTTTTTTATGCGTAACTCAACGTACTACTTCTATCTAGCATGACCAGGCACTTCAAAACAATTAAGACAACATTTTATTCACTACAGCCATTTAGTTTCCCACGCAAATATAGTGAATCTTCAGACAAATAATAAAGATTATAGAGCAGACATTGATGGCTTGAGAGCCATTGCTATTATGTCGGTTGTTCTATATCACATTAACCCGAATATATTGCCTGGCGGTTTTGTCGGTGTAGATATATTTTTTGTCATTAGTGGCTTTTTAATCACCAGCCATATTCTATATGAGGTCAATATTAAGAAGGGATTTTCCTTTAAAAAATTTTATATAAGAAGAATAAAAAGAATACTTCCTGCGTTGCTATTTATGAATTTGATGGCATTGCTCGCAGGGTACTTCATTTTAACAAATTTATATTTTCACGCTTTGGGTGAGCAAGCTTTTTCAGCAAACCTGAGTTACTCAAATATATATTTTTATTTGTCTTCGGGCTATTTCGATCTTGATTCGAGATTGAAGCCGCTGCTTCACACCTGGTCTTTAGGTGTAGAAGAGCAGTTTTATTTAATATGGCCGGCAATTTTAGTCACTATATGTTTCTTCACGAAAGATTCTAAATATTATTTGGTGGTATTCGTCCTATTATTTGTTTTAAGTTATGCGCTTAATGGGATTTATAGTGATGATTCAAGTGCAATATTCTATCTTATGCCATTTAGAATATTTGAGTTTTCAGTTGGGGCGATTATTGCGCACTTGCTATTAACGGGAAAAGACAAGCTATTTAAGGATAAAAAAACGACTAAAAATATTGCCTCCATCATTGCTCTAATGCTTATTATTGCCCCAATGTTTTACCTGAACGAACACTCCATCTTTCCCTATTACAATGCGCTACCAACCATTCTTGGTAGTATGGGATTGATATATTTTAGAAACAGTATTGTAGGCAGCCTGTTATCGTTAAGATGGATTGTATTTATAGGGCTGATTAGTTACTCATTGTATCTTTACCATTGGCCCGTCATGGTGTTTTCCAAATTTCAACTTAGCAATCTGGATGATTCGTTTTTATATCTGTTTATAATATCCGTTAGTTTTATTTTTGCTGTTCTCTCATATTATCTTATAGAAAAGCCTTTTAGATTCTCCAAAAGCAGATTAATCCCAGTGTTGTTTTCTATGCTAGTCATCAGCGTATTTCTCACTTCATCTTTTGTTAAAGTGAAGAAAGTCGATAGTTTTAATTATGAAGGCGAGATAATTGACAAGTCTATAAAAGAGTCTTTGGACGAGCAGGCTCTGTTTCTTCAGGAAAAAGGATGCCGCATTGATAATACTGATAAATCAAAAAACTGTGATTGGTCTGCAGAAAGTCAAATTTTGTTTTTCGGTAACTCACACAACATGAACAGTCATAATATATTTTATGCGTTTTTGAATAACAACCATAAATACAATTTAATATATCCAGGTGGTGTGCCTGATTGCATCCATGAAAACCTATATGACGTGAGGGGGGGGGGTGATATATGTAGATATGGGGTCGACAAGCTTACATTGGATAAGTTTGTAACTAATATCGATGTGCTTGTTGTTAATTTCTTCAATATTAAAGTCCATGGTGCAAAGCATATGTCTATTATTAATGATATGAGAAATATCAATCCTGAGCTAAAGATTATAGTTATTGGTGGATTTATCGGTACACGTCCACATAATTGTCGTGAGTTAATAAATAAATATGAAAACTTAGACATGTGCAGAAATCAGAAATTTGTTTCATATTGGGGGGGAGATGAAGATCAATGGGTTTTGTCGCAAGACTTCGCTAAAGATAAGTTTCTATATGTAGATACCGTCGAGTTACTTTGTGGAAAGGACAAAGAGTTAGATAACTGTATAACAAGAACGGGTAAAAATTTGTTTTTTTATGATGGGGATCATTTTTCATTGCATGGCTCAAAATTTCTTAGTAATTTGATATTTGATAAATACAGGGAGCAGTTGAATGCCTTAGGAATATCCTATTAAAAGTATTCGGGTACAGGATTAAATAATTGGACGATTACCTATCCAACACTGAGGTGGATTAGCTCAGACTAGATCTGACACTTCGACTTGAAAAGAAGAGAGTTACCCGTTTTGATAAAGGTGTCGAATCTTAAATCAAAACGAAAAGGTAAC
>CALZJE010000193.1 GCA_945787715.1 uncultured Ectothiorhodospiraceae bacterium
CATCGGGGATATACACTCGATCAAGAGATGACAGAAGGCGAGTTGGCTGTCCGTGATCTTAGTCAATATCTCTCCAGTTACCGTCGTGTCCTGGATTATTTTGATGCGGTAAAAGTGGGCCTCACTGCCACGCCAGCCAAACACACCAGTGATATCTTCGGCAAAGCAGTCTACACCTATTCCTACCGTGAAGCCGTTGCGGATGATTGGTTAATTGACCATGAACCACCTATCCGTTATGAAACACTGCTTTCTCAAAATGGAATTCACTTTGAGAAAGGTGAAGAGGTCAGTGTTATCAACATAAATACGGCTGAAGTTGAACTTTCGGAATTGGAAGACGAGCAAAAATTTGAAACCGAAGCGTTTAATCGCACAGTGATTACCGAAGGGTTTGCCAAGGTAATTTGTGATCAACTTGCCAAAGAGCTTGATCCCTTTGGTGATGAAAAAACCATGATATTTTGCGTGACTAGTCTTCATGCTGATATGGTTAAACGTCTACTAGATAATGCGTTTAAAGAACTATACGGTGAAGAGTATAACGAAGCAGCAGTTTGTAAAATTACTGGCGACGTCGATAAAGTCGATCAACTGATTCGTCGTTATAAAAACGAGCGTTACCCAAGCATTGCTATCACTGTTGATCTACTCACAACCGGCATTGATGTTCCTAAGATTTGTCACCTGGTATTTCTGCGAAGAATTCGATCACGCATACTTTACGAACAAATGATTGGCCGAGCAACACGACGCTGTGATGAAATCGGAAAAACCACGTTCAAAATTTATGATCCTGTTGATATCTACGCAGCGATCCAGCAAGTCAGCTCGATGAAGCCCTTAGTGAAGGACCCGAATATAACACTGCAACAACTCGTGCAGGAGTTGACTGATCCGAAGAGTTTCGAGGCACCCGGTAACACACCAGAAACCAGCCATGCGGATGATGTGCTTGATGCGTTGAATCAAAAAGTCATGCGCATACTACGAAAAGCAACTTTCAAGGCCGAGAAAAAACCATCCATCAAACAGAAACTCGAAGAGCTGGAACAAATTTGGGGAGTTGAACCAGGTAAACTCCATCAGCATCTACATTCACTAGGGCCAAAGCAAGCAGGCGAATTTGTTAAAACGCACAATAATCTGCTTAATCAACTCGACGAAGTGAACGCACTGTTAGCTTCAGAGCGTTACCCGCTCATCTATGAAGGTGCCGATGAATTTGTCAGTCGCACTCAGAATTATGGTGTGCATGAAAAACCGGCGGATTACCTGGAAAGCTTTAACGACTTCATTAAAAATCAGATCAACCAATCGGCAGCACTCTCAGTTGTCGTCAACAGACCCAAAGACCTCACACGGCAAGAATTAAAAGAAGTGAAGTTATTACTGGATAGTGCGGGTTATACCGAAGCGATTTTAAAAACCGCGTGGCGTAACCAAACCAACCAGGATATCGCAGCCAACATTATAGGGTATATCCGACAAGCTGCACTTGGCGAGGCGTTGATCCCGTTTGACGAACGGGTGAAAAATGCCATGAAAACAATTTATGGATTACAAAACTGGACAACAGTACAGCGCAAATGGCTAGACCGTTTAGCCAAACAACTGGTGCATGAAGTGGTACTCGATAAACAATTCATTAACGATTTACCGGCGTTCCAGGGTGGTGTTAAACAGTTAGATAAAGTACTCGATCAACAATTAGACAGCGTACTTGATGAATTGAAAGCACATTTGTGGGAGGAAGTGGTTTGATAAATCCCCCTCAATCCCCCTTTACAAAGGGGGAGGTTAAGGCAATCGTATAGTAAAGTTAAATGGTACATCTGGCGCATTTTTTCAATTCAATATTGCTTTGATATGATGAATTATCAAGCTTTCCCTGATTACTCCCCCTTTTTTAAAGGGGGTTGGGGGGATTATTTTTCTGGTTCCCATGCCGGAGCATGGAAACCAGAATAACATCGACACGTAAAAGCATCATGTCGATAAAATGGCAAATAATCGACATAAAAACTTTACATGTTGATGCTATCGACATATCCTTGAACGTGTCGATTTAGAAGCGAAATTTATACATGAGTTTTATACAAGATAAGCCATACAATGACTTACCACGCTTACCGCCCGAGGCGGATCTGGATTCGGTGCCATTATTAAGGGCCTGTATTCCCGCCCGAACAGCCCTCGCAGAGCTAAAACAAGCGGGCCAGTTGCTGCCAAACCAGGGGCTGTTGATAAACCTGCTGCCATTGATGGAAGCAAAAGATAGCTCCGAAATCGAAAATATTGTGACAACGACCGACAAATTATTCCAGTTTGCATCAGAAGATAGCCTGGCAGATCCAATAACAAAAGAAGCGCTCCGTTACCGGACTGCATTAAATCATGGTTATCAGGCACTGGATACAAAACCGCTCTGTACCAATACTGCAATTGAAATTTGCAGCACTATCAAAGGCACACAGATGGATGTGCGTAAAGTGCCAGGAATAACACTAGCTAATCAGCAAACCGGTGAAGTCATTTACACACCGCCATCAGGTGAAGCTGTGCTGAGAAATTTGCTAACAAATTGGGAAAATTATCTGCATCAAAATGATGACATTGACCCTTTAATCAAGATGGCTGTCCTTCACTATCAATTTGAAGCCATTCATCCATTCACCGACGGTAATGGAAGAACCGGACGTGTATTAAATATTTTGTATTTAATTAATGAAGGTTTATTAACCCTGCCGATTTTGTA
>CALZJE010000194.1 GCA_945787715.1 uncultured Ectothiorhodospiraceae bacterium
GCCCAACCTAAAATAACGCCAAAAGCTCCATGATTATTGGTTTTGGTATTTTTGTTTAAATATGTGACTACATCATTACTTTCAGTTCCAACAATATCTTTATTTGAGTTGTTCGCTATTAATAGTGCGCGACCATACGAAGTAGATATATTAAATCCGTTATCCCAAAACCATTGATATCCAATTAATACTCCTAGGTTAATGAAGGTTACTTCTGCACGAGATCCAGCTATTGTCTCAAAATTATCATCTTCTAATCCAATTAGCGCAGTGACAAAGAAGCTATCCTCCCATGCGTTGTTTTTAGTGAATGTCCACGGTATTAGAACCCTACTAAAATCATTGCTGACATTTTTATTTGCTTGACCGTACGCAGGTCGGTTTGACGCACGTTTGTGAGCTGCCATTATCCCCAATCTACTTTGTTTAGAGATTGCTGTTTCAAATCCTATATGATGAGTTGAAAATACGGGATCAGGAAGAACAATGAAATTATATGATTTTTGAGAAAGACATAAAGATGACTGAAGTAAAAGAGCGAAGAATACTAATGCTAAACTTATCTTTTTTAAAATAAAATAATTATATAAATTCATAGTTGCTACTAAAGTATCGAAGTTTTTCATGGATAACCTTATTATAAATTTTGACTAATCCTGTTTGAACAGGTTTTGAAAAGCTCTGCTAACAGGCAACTTATGTGTACCTATATTTATTAATAACTGGCCTGAAAGTGTTTTAGAGATTGATTCGATGGATTTAACTCTGACTAGGGTAGCTCGATGAACTCGCCAGAATTCGTTGGGATCAAGCTGTTCCTCCAGCTTCTTTAAGCTACTTCTTAACACATATTCTTTGCCATTGATGAAAGCTGAAGTGTATTTTTCACTTGATTGAAAATAGTCAATATCAACCACGTTAATTAACTTTACCTCTTCCTGGTAGGCGACTTTAAGCCATTGCAGGTAAGTCTTATTGTTTTGTAATGTTGACAATAAATTTGACAAATCCTGAGGTGTATTATTCATACGCTCCTGTAATCTTTTCTGGGTTTCTTGCAAGCGTTCTTTGTTAACAGGTTTTAGTAAATAGTCGATGGCTTCATTTTCAAACGCTTCTATTGCATATTGATCATACGCGGTGATGAAAACGATGTGACAATCACCTTTGCATTGCGCTGCTACTTCCAGGCCTGTTAAACCTGGCATGTTAATGTCAAGAAACGCAACATCAGGTTGATATTTGATAATTGCTTTTAGCGCATTAACACCATTTTCGGCGGCGTGTAGTATAGTCAATTCAGGCCAAGTATCTTTCAGTAGTCTTACAAGATAGCTGCGAAGCGGAGATTCATCATCAGCGATTATAGCCGTTGCCTTCATATTTTCTCCAAAGGTATATTGAGAATCACTATGAGTCCTTTAGGATTGTTAGCTTCTGTTTTTAACTCAGCTCTGTCTTGAAATAGTGATCTTAACCGTTCTCTAATATTTTTGAGACCAATGCCTTCACTCTTTAATTTCATTGCGCCTTTGCCGGTGTCGTATACCTTTATGGATAGCATATCGTTATCCTGCACAACTTTAACCTCGACTTTACCGCCTTCTATATCAGATTCCAGCCCATGACGTATTGAATTTTCCACGAGTGGTTGAATAAGCAGGGGAGGGAAAGGTATATCATTTAAACGCTCGTCAACTTCAATGTTAAAATTGAGTCGTTTACCCATACGTATTTTTTGAATATTCAGGTAGGCGTTTATGATGTTTATTTCATCGATTAAAGTTGTGTTGTTTTCTCTGGTACGGGATAAACTTGCACGTAAATAGTGAGTAAAGTGCTCTAACATTTTTTTTGCATCATCAGGTCGGCCATCAATGAGACCAAGAACATTTGATAATGTATTGAATAAAAAATGAGGTTCGATTTGTGCCTGCAATAATTTCAAATTATTTTCTGTCAGCATTCGCTCATATTCAACTTGCTTGAGCTTTTCGACATTTAATTGATTGCTGATTTTTTGTTGTTTTTCAATGAGAACGAAATAAAAGACCACAATACACCCTATCATTGTGGAATAGATGATGCTGGACATCATAATATCTCGTCCGTTCTCACCGTCGACTATTTTGCCACCACCAACGATGAGTGAGGCAAATGTGATCCCAATAATAACGCCAAGAATAATCGCCACGCCATATAGAAAAATACTAGGTTCTTTTCCTTTACGTTTTAATGCAATGAGGCATATGAGGCTTGCGATGGAAATACCAATTGATTGGGAATAGATAATATTAATCCAAAAGTTGGTTTGCGCAGCTAACGTTAAAAATATTGCAATCAAGGTGTTGATAGCAAGCAGCTTTAGCCATTGAAAGCTGTCAAAATACAGGTTATTTTCTAATGTAAAGTATTTCATTAATATTCACTCGAAAGCGTTGCGAAAACAGTGTTGTTTATTATTAAGCCACCATATACTGAATCGTTTGATCCATTGAACAATCTTACACCTGTATCAAGTTTGAATAAATTATAAGCACGTGTTATTGAAAGAGTGGTCATATAACTCTTATCGTCAGGAGATAACAGGAGGTTTATGGTGGGTTTCCAATAGTCTGCGTCATAATTCCATCGTATCATTAAATTATGTTGAGCAAGAGACTGTGCCTGCGTGGCGTTGGC
>CALZJE010000195.1 GCA_945787715.1 uncultured Ectothiorhodospiraceae bacterium
CACAAGTTAGGAGAGCAGGAGAAATGACGGCATCTTACAGATCTTGGTGGCGTAATTGTGCCTTGGAAGCTGATTCGGAAATACTGGGCATCGATAGGATAGAAGATGATATTTCTCCCCTCGCTCAAAATGTATCGAGAATTCGTGAGCTTATTTCAAGTCTTGAATTGTGCCATCACAAGGCTGATCGATGGGTCTACAATATCATTGAGGCGATCGCTACCGGAGAAACCCAAAAAGGGCTAGGTACGCGTTCTCCTGGTCAGCAACACTCTGCTGAAGTAATTTGGAAAAATGCCTGCGCCGCTCTCTCAGCGTGGTGCGCCGGATGTCCTGGCGCATTGATCGACTTAACCGTAGGGACTATTCCCGCATCTCGAATGCTTGCTTGTCTTGGGGAGCGCTCAGCATTGAAAGAATGGCAGGTCCAACGAGTGATTGAGAAGATCCGTAGCTCAATCCATTGGCCACAGTCGCTTGACGATCCAACGGCACAGTACGTATGGCTTCTCTTGAAAGGTGGCGCATATGAGGTTGCTTACCGCAACCAGTGTCCAGCACACTACAGGCAACATGAAGATTTCTGGTTGAGTACAGTTCAAACAATCATTCACGACACTGATAATGGAGCTGACGCGGAGCTTTCGTTGGGCCTTGCCATCGACATGCTCTGGCCATGTCACTGGAATTTTATCGAGAATCTTCAGATCGTCCTCGCAGCGATTGGTGGAAAGCTCAATCCGGAGAAAGCATTTGCCGCATGCGGCAGAAACATCACTCCGTTACCGATTCAACGTAGGATGGAAATTGTTTCCAATACGCTGAAGGTTTTCTGTGGCGACCCGGAGTTAAACCAGGAAGTGGATAGGCATAACGGGGCCTGACTGGATAAGAGAGAAAAGCGCCAATTGAGCTTATGAGGATTCGCGATGCTTAATTATTGTTATGTGCAATAAATGATCATGTTAGAAAAAAGAGGCTAAGATGACTACTATTATCGGATAAATTATTTTCTCAATTTTATAAAAAGTATAAATTGCGTTCCATATCGAACAAGTTATTCAGTTTTACATTTGAGTCATCAACACATGAACATAGTCGGCAACCGATAAATCAACCTCGACATTTACACGTACACTGGGGATGATAAAGCGTTCAGCCACATCTATTCGGTCAGCGCTCTTCCCGAGATGTTTTTCGAATACCGGCAAGTTGTATTGGGAGTTAGTTAACTTGATATGTGCCAAAGCTTCACTGCGCAGATGGACGAGAATATTACGTCGTCGTAATAGGTCGCGATAAGTTTTCAAAATGTTCTCCAATTTCCTTCGTACTATAACCATCACTATCAAACGCTTTTAAAATGACCTCTTCTCGATCACAGGAGTTATCATTGAATTCCCTCAAACGTTTTGCTGCCGGTCGTTTTTTAAAGCTAAAGTTTGAGAGAGGCAGCCTGAAAATAAGTCGTACTAGACGCCTAGTTCGGCAAACCAATTATTGAACCGCAACAAACTGTTGTTTTTTTTCTTGATTTGTGAAAAGCTAATAATTTGCAAGTAGAAAAAGGCTGTTGGGCGATAGGTGATACTTGCGGCAGAATAAAACTGTAATACACCAATGATAAATTGATAAATCATTTCAGTAAAACTAGAAGCATGGAGAAAACTATGGCAACCCAGGACAAATGCTGCACGCTCGTACCCTATTTCAAAGTTTCGAGCGATAAACTTGAGGCTTTTAAGGACTTGTGCGAAGAATTTGTAGTGAAAACCAACAACGAGTCAAAATGCCTCTATTATGGTTTCAGTTTTAATGGGGATCAAGCTCATTGTAGAGAAGGCTATGAAGATGCAGAAGGAATACTGACGCATCTTGAAAATGTAGGTTCTCTTCTCGAAGAATCTCTAAAGATTGCTGATCTCACTCGACTAGAAATTCATGGCCCGGAAGAAGAACTGGCAAAGCTCCGTAAACCTCTGGCTGATTTGAAGCCGCAGTTCTTTGTCCTTGAGTATGGTTTTCGTCGGTAACAATATTTGCCTAACAACGGATTGCACCGGACAGCAAAAGGATGATAAAACGCATAGACACTGACACAGGAAATGCGATCTATACCCATCGCATGTCGATAGTTGAACCGGTGTTTGCCAACATAGAAATTAAAATAACCTTTTACAGTGGTGGTTGGTTTGTGTAAAAAAATTGAGCAGCTCGGAGTTTACACAAACCAACCACCACGGTAAAACGAGAAACAATTTACCATGATACAACGTGCACAGTTTATAAATTGTGAAGAAGATGATAAGGATATAATTGTATCTTTTGCTCTTTATGATAGCGAAACAACGATTAAAAGTCTTATCCTACACAGAACCTTTTTCTTTGAGGAATTTTTAGACGAAAATGAAAGAGGCGTTAATGTATCTTTAGAAGGTGATCATTTCGACCAAGAAAACTTCAATACGCTTAAATCAATAAAAATAAGAAAGAGTGATATTGAGATAGTTGCAACATTTAGAGAATATAAACTCGACATATCAAAAATTGATAAATCTGATATTGATGAAATGTTGAGTCTATTAAACAAACAAAACTATGACAATAGATTTACAATTGACATTGCCTAACATTTAAACATTCAACAAAAAATTCAATAATTAGTTTCATTTTGCAATTTACTGCTTTTACTATTCTTCACACCTCTGAAAGATCCAAGTATAATCAAGATGAGAACCTTAACAACAATACCTGCCCTGAGTCAAAATCGTCCCCCCATAATACAAACAATCTGTTTGAAAAATATTTTTACGACTGATGACTTATTTGACACAAACAAACGCCGTTTCCAAAAGGATCAGCACAATACGCGACAGCCCCCCAATCACCAGCTTCAGAACCTTCATGTACTCCTCCGAATTCTTGTATTAAAGACACAATTTCATCAATTTCAGAAACATTAAAATCTAAGTGTACCGGAGTCCAGTGCCTTTCATAGTTTCGCGAAGATACTCCAGCAACTAGAGGATTTGAATTCGCTTCCTTTTCCAGAAAAAAATATTCACATTGTCGGTGCTTAATTTTGTTGTATCTGATCCTATTCGAAGCTTTACACAGCCTAAAGCCTTCGTATAAAACAACGTTGCTTTTTCCATATCTGATACATCAATACTTACTGATACTACAGCCACTATTTTTCTCCCAGTAAATGTGTAAAATTAACTTCTCACACAAGTATAACCACCATAATAAACATATCTTTATACTTATGTCACTGCATAAGATTCTCAGGAATATTCCAATTCCAGTTTAGCGTCTTAAAGA
>CALZJE010000196.1 GCA_945787715.1 uncultured Ectothiorhodospiraceae bacterium
AGTACAGATTGATTCAGTGATTCGCCATAAGCGTTCAGTATCCAGAACGTTCCTGCAAGTGTAAACGGAATACCGATGCCGATAAAAAATGCGATATGAGAGCCAAGAAATAACCAGGTAACGAAGACAACTAACAACAGGCCAATGAGAGCATTCATTTGCATAATATCAAGCGCACTTCGCGTTGGTAGTGTCTGATCGTCGATTAAAACGATTTTTAATCCACTGTCTTTAAGCAGCTTATTTTTTTGGCTAATATAATCGTTCAAGTTGTCAACAAGCTCCAGCGTATTACTGTTAGCCTTTTTGGTAATTGACATTAATACCGAAGGTTTTCCATCGTGCAGGACCAGTTGTTCCGCTTTTTTGCGTGCCCGTGATACATTGGCAACTGAAGAGAGTGGAATGATTCCTTGAGTTGTGGTTAGTGGAAAATCTGCGATATATGCGGGATCACTCTTCGTCCCAATCATCCGTACTATCCATTCCTGATTGCCAATATTTGCATTTCCCGCTGCGACATCCCGAAAATGAGCATTGACTGTGTTAGCTATATCGCTTGCTCGGATTCCATAAGCTTGTAATTTGTTAGGATCAAAATCAATATGAATTTCTGGAGAATGCATTCCCGCGGGGTCGGCACCATCAATACCCTTCAGGTTTTCTATATCTTCTCGAATATTAACAGCGGCTTTGCGAAGTACTTCATCATCCGCTTGCCCTTGAACAACAATAACTGCGGTTGGAAATGAGTTTGATGTGGTTATTTCTAGTATTAGTGGGTCTTCAGCTGTTGCGGGTAGTTCTGCGTTGGCTTTATTTTGGATTTCTCGGCGAAGGTCATTAATTCGTTTATCAAACTCTCGCTCACTAATGTCTTCGAATCTTGCTGTAATGCTCGAAATACCTTCACGGCTTTCTGAATTTGCAAACTTAACGTCATTGACTTGCTGAATAGCTTCTTCCAGCGGATCTGTAACAAGTTTTTCTACGTCTTCAGCGGATGCGCCGGGCAGTGCAGTGATAACATTGATCCAGTTAAAATTGATCTCAGGATCTTTAGCACGCGGCATTTGCAAATAGGTGAGAGTGCCAATAATTAACACAACACAAAAGGTTGTGTTCGCGAGTACATGGTTTTCGAGAAATTTACGTAGCATTTTATTTTACTGTGCTGGAAAGGCTGATTTTATCACGATCCTGGACGTTGTAACGACCATCAATGATAAGTATGCTAGAGAGCGGCAGTACAGTGTGGCTAGGCCGCCCCTCTTGAGCATTTTCGAGCACTACAAAATGGGCTTGTTCTCCATTGGCAATAAAAACACCCAGGCGATTTCCTCTTTTGATAATTAATTCGGCAGGAATATGTGCTTGTTTATGCCTCCACTGAACGACGCCTGTTGAACCGGGTGTCGCACGTGTACTAGTAAAAATAAAGCGGGCTTCTTTGTTGCGTTGGATGGGATCAAACACAGGCGTAATGTTTCGCAGCTTAATTTGATAGTGTTGTCCATCAGTAACGAAATAATATTCACTGCTTCCATCGAGCGACATAATATCTAGTGATTGTAATTTAGCAGAAACCTCTAAATTCACTGTATCAACCACGCTTGTTAGTGGCGTACCTGGATTGACAAGTTCTCCTACTTGCGCAATACGTTCAGTGACAACTGCGTCAAATGGTGCACGTATGACGCATTTTGAAAGATCTCTTTCAGCCAAATCAACTGCAGCAACCTTTGAGTCTTTTTCAGATTTGAGGCTCATTACATTAGTTCGTTTTTGCTGCAATATTTCATCTGAAATTAATTTCTCTTTCGCCAGGGCTGTTGATTGATTAAGTTGGTATATCGCAAAATTTAATCGTGTCACTGCTCCCTCTAAAGCAACCTTTGCCTGTTTCAGGCTTAATTTGTAATCCCTGTCATCAAGCTGTATTAAGATCTTTCCGCGTTTAACGCGTTCGCCTACCAAAACAGGAATGGATTTAACCACTGCCTGAACTTGCGCACTAATTTTTGAGTTATTTAAACTTAAAACAGATGCTGGAATAATTGCCTCTGGATAAAGCGCAACTTCTGCCAGTGTTTTAGTTGTAACTCGAATCTCACCATGTGCGGAAAAAACGAGCAAATAAGTGAATGAAAAAAGTATCAAACGAGAGAGCATAAATACCTGCTAGGATTTCAAAGTGTAATGTATGATTATACGCTAATAGAGCGCCAGTAGAATAATCGGCACTTAATCGAAATTCTTTTGAAACTAGTATAAGAGTAATGAGTGTTTTTAGAGAGGGAAAAGTGGACGGAAAAATAATCAATTCTAACAGTGAACCTGTATTACGCTTAGTGCCAATGCCAGCGGACACTAATTCAGCCGGAGATATATTCGGTGGCTGGATTATGTCTCAGGTGGATATTGCAGGTTCCATAGCAGCCATTCGTCGCGCGAATGGTCGAGTTGCTACCATCGCGGTGAAAGAATTCCAGTTTCATCATCCTGTATTTGTGGGGGATTTAGTGAGTTGTTATGCTGAAGTGACAAAAGTTGGTAGAACATCCATCACCGTTTTTGTTGAGGTGTTTGCTGAACGGCGACGTCAGATAGA
>CALZJE010000197.1 GCA_945787715.1 uncultured Ectothiorhodospiraceae bacterium
TAAAAACAAAGGCTGAACTTAATGTGGTAGCGGAAATTATCGCCACCTGGCGCTCTCGTTTAATGGATATCTCCTGGTTTATGCGTTGTTTAAATGAATATATTGCACGTGAGGCTAACAAAGAAGATAACTGTAAAGGTCGTTTCTGGGCCGTTCCTACACCTCCATGTGTTCACGGCACTCGAACATCCTGTTCATCGGAGGTCGTTTTAAAAGCCAGGCGTTATTGGACGAAACTGCATTGTTAACTTGTATGATGTATGTTGATTTAAACCCGATCCGTGCGGGTATCAATACTACCTTGGAAGGTTCTGATTTCACGTCAATTCAGGATCGACTTTTTGATTTTGCACAGCAAAGAAAAAGCAATAAAGCAAAAAGTGATGTCATTGCAGATAAAGATAAAACAAATGGTGAATTGCTTTGTTTTAAAGGTGACGAGTTATTGGCGAACGACGCACAAAAAGGTCTGCCTTTTTCTTTGCAGGACTATTTCGAGTTAATCGACTGGACAGGTAGAGTAATTCGCGATGATAAAAAAGGTGCTATTCCTGCCGACGTGTTGCCTATTTTACGAAAGCTAGGGGTTAATGAAAAAGAGTGGGTCGGTAATGTGAATCATTTTGGCCAACGGTTTTATCATGTGGTTGGCGCTGTAGAAGCAATGCGGCAATACAGTGATAAAATCGGGCAGTGGTGGATGCAGGGTATGGTCTGTTCTCGTAAGTTGTATGTTTAATGAAGCTGTTTATTTGTGTCCAATTATAAGTGACAGGCTCTCTTGTAAAGCAAGAAGATCTTTATTTTCTAATCTCCCCATTTTTTTATGGTTAACTTTTTCTCAATGTTTGTGATAGCAAGTTTAATGGTTGACGCCTTTAATATACCCAAGACGTTTAAGATTTAGGTTTTATTGCTGACCTATTTTTGCCCTGGCTGCGTTTGTTGTCCTCGCAATAGCCCCGGCTATTACTCGAAAACTGCTCCTGCGTTGCGCTATCGTAGGCCATCCTTGGCCTAGTCGTCATTTCGCATTGCCAGGCAAAAATAAATCTCGCACTAAACACCTAAATCTTAAACGTTTTGGGTATGGTAATCAAAATTTGAGGTTTTTTGTATCTCGCGGCAAATGGGAGCGGGTTTAGACTGGCATTAACAAACCGTAATATCCATGAATTATCCGGGTTAGTAAGGCTGGGAATTTGATGGTATTTGGAGCGCTGCGACAGGTCGTAATTGCGATGCCAGTAAAATTGCGTGCCTCAATTGTGATCAAAAAGTAGTCGCTCTATTTTTTTGCTTAATGTGTTACCCAGGTAATTCAATTGATGTAAAAGGCCAGCGAAAGCACATTTAAATCATGGAAAGTGTTTTTCTACATATCGTTTTAGTTACCGATTTTAATTGTTTGATATATACTTTATTCAACGAATATATGATTAGCCTCCAACAAAGATACGTTCCCCTGAATAATTGGTGTGGAGCGGAGTTGCTTGACATCTGTGATGTTTTATCAAGTAAACGGGAGGATTAAAGCGAGACAAAAAATAGGAGGTGGCAATGCCAACAATATCCATGTTTTACGGAATTATTATTTATATGTATTTTTTCGATAATAAAAAACACCATAAGCCCCATATCCATGCTGAGTATGCAGAGTATAAAGCGGCATTGTCAATTGACGATGGAGTGCTGTTGGATGGCAATCTCCCCAGAAAACAATTGAAGCTAGTTCAGGCCTGGATTGCAATTCATGAAGATGATTTGATGGCTGACTGGAAATTGGCTATTGATGGACAAGAGTTGTTTCGTATCGATCCTTTGAAGTAGGAGTGTCATATGCTTACGGTTAAAGAAATAATGCACGTAGAAGGCTATAAGTTACGAGCTAAGTTATCAAATGGAGTGGAGGGCATATTTGATATATCCCCGTATATTGAAAAGGGGATATTTACTCAGTTAAAAAACATTCATTATTTAAAGCAGGTAAAAATAAATTTCGCTGGTATTTGTTGGCCGAATGGGCAGGACTTTAGTGCGGATACAATTGAGTTTGATATCAAGCAATAGCTGACTTTTATGATAGATGTTGATTTAAAAACCCGATTCGTGTGGGTATTAGTAACACGCTAGAAGGTTCTGATTTAATATCTTTTCATCAGGATAGACTTTTTGATTTTGCGCAGCAAAGAAAAGACAAAAAGCCGAATAGCAATGCCGTCAAAGATAAAAATAAAACAAATTGTGAATTGCTTTGTTTTAAAGGTGACGAGTCATTGGCGAACGACGCACAAAAAGGTCTACCTTTCTCTTTGCAGGACTACTTTGAGTTAATCGACTGGACAGGCCGAGTCATTCGAGACGATAAAAAAGGTGCTATTCCTGCCGATGTGTTGCCTATATTGCGAAAGCTTGGGGTTAATGAAAAAGAATGAGTCGGCAATGTAAATCATTTTGGACGACGGTTTTATCATGTGGTTGGTGCT
>CALZJE010000198.1 GCA_945787715.1 uncultured Ectothiorhodospiraceae bacterium
ACATGGTAGAAGGTATTTTTTTATTCTATTCTCAGGGATCTGAACATAGGGCGATGATGTGAGCTTATTTACTATAAGTAAAGACTTGACCCCTTTCTTGCTTGACCCCTTTCTTGCTCTTATCTTTAAACACGGGCACATATGAATAATCCAATTATTATAAAGAAAGGGCTTAAACTCGGAGAACTTGACGCGGAGGCAGACAAGGATCTGCTAGGTGCATGCTTTATCGATAATGGACAGTTTACCTCTATCACAGATGTACTCTCACCGGCGTCGATTGTTTTAGGCAGAACAGGGGCAGGCAAAAGCGCACTCCTATTGGAGACTTCTACTACCGTCGAGCACTCCGCATTACTGGATCCAAATGATATCTCAATAAGATTTCTCGAGCACTCAAATATCATACAGTTTTTTAATGAGATCGGTGTCAAACTTGATTTGTTTTATCGAATTCTATGGCGCCACATATTGACTATTGAATTGTTGAAGCTTCGTTATGACTTAAGGAGCGAATCAGAAAATAGAAGTTTTATAAGCAGAATTAATGGTTGGGTTCAGAGAGACAGTGCTAAGCAAAGAGCCTTAGATTATTTTTCAGAATGGGGCGATAAGTTCTGGTTGGAAACTGATGAACAGTTAAGAGAGCTAACAACAAAATTCACTAACGATGTACGAGCAAAATTAAGCGCTAAGTATCATGACGTAGATATTTCACTACAAGGCGCAAAGGGGCTATCTGAAGAAACCCGAACTGAAATAAAGTCGCTAGCCACTCAAGTTGTGAGCGGTATTCAGATAAAGAGATTAAACGAGGTTCTAGACTTGCTTTCTGAATTTGCATTTAATGACCCTCAAAAACGATATTACATATTGATAGATCAGCTTGACGAAGATTGGGCGGAAACAGAAACGCGGTGTAGATTTATTAGGGCATTAATTGAAGAAACAAAATCAATGCGGAGAATACCGCAAGTAAAAATCATTACTGCTCTTCGTCGAGACCTCCTTGATCTTGTATTTGATAAAACTCGTGATTCCGGCTTCCAGGAAGAAAAATATGAAGCATATCTTGTGCGCTTATCTTGGTCTAAGGAAGATCTAAAAGGATTGCTAAGTTCCAGGGTGTCTGAAGTATATCGTCGTCAATATACTTCGGAAAATGTTGAGTTCACAGATATATACCCTGCGGCTGAGAAATATGGGAGTGGGCCTGCGATTGACTATATTATCGATAGAACACTATTAAGGCCAAGAGACGCAATACAATTTGCAAACGAATGCTTTGCGATTGCAGCCGATCGGCCAAAGATATCTTGGCGTGCGATTTTTGCTGCAGAGGCTAATTATTCAAACAAAAGGCTTCAGTCGTTGAAAGAGGAGTGGAGTGAATATTACCCAGCCCTTGGTGTTACTATAGAGTCTATCAGGGGGCTTAATACCCCATTTACTAGGTCGAGTATTACTTCGGAGCGAATCGCCGAGATATCAACCGAACTGCATGGATTAACCTGTAATGATCCATGCGTGCGAATCTCAAAGGATCTGTATGGTACTGGTCGAGGAGTTAGTGAGGCAGACTTCGTATCACAGATACTTATGTGTTTGTATCATGTAGGAGTAATTGGAGTAAAGATCAGTACGCTGGATACTTATATTTGGTCAAATATAGACCAGCCGCGAATTAGCAAGAGTGAAATTAAAAGGGCCAACCACATTAAAGTTCACAAGATGCTGCGTCATGCATTAGAAATAAAAGAAATTGATATAATAAAACCATCCAGCGGACGCGCTAAAAACACGCGTTGCTGATGGTTGCCGTTAGAGATAACTAAGGAAGTAACAGGTGCAAATATTTATTAGTCACATATCTGAAGAAAAATCCTTAGCTTTGGTATTAAAGGAATGGCTTGAGTCTACCTTCCTTGGGCAATGTAAAGTTTTCGTTAGTAGTGATCCTGAAGATATCCCTGCTGGAACTAAGTGGCTTGATAAAATAAATGGCGCTATGGATGACTCAAAATTATTGATTATTTTATATAGCCCACAATCTAAACTTCGGCCTTGGATAAATTTTGAAGCTGGTTGTGGCTGGATAAAAAATATACCAATTATGCCAATATGTCATTCTGGGTTAAAGGTTAGCGAAATTGGTGCTCCAATCTCCAGTTTTCAAGGTTTAGAAATAGATGTAAAAGATTTTGTTAATAATTTTTTTGGCGCAATAGCAAAGCATGCTGGTTTTTCAAAAACACCACGTATAGCAACGGATGAATTCATGAAAGAATTAAATGTTGCCATTGGAAATGTTGAGCATAAGATCATTGAAGAAATATCTGCTGAGCAAGAAACTGAATTTAGTGACGAGCAACTTAAAATAATGCAATCGCTGGCGGCCATGGAGAGCGAAGCGAAGGCCGCTAGTCGCCGATAGGCCACGCCGTCTGCCCTTTCGTAGTTGTGAGCGATAGCGATCGACGAAGAA
>CALZJE010000199.1 GCA_945787715.1 uncultured Ectothiorhodospiraceae bacterium
CACGCCTTGGGTTAACCGTACCCGCGATTATGCGCAAGTGCTCGCTGAAATCGACGATACTGGCCAACCCCTTGTCAGTTATGTGTATGGGGATGATCTCATTAGCCAAGATCGCGCGGCGAATCAAAGTTATTACTTGTATGACGGATTGGGTTCAACCAGAGCGTTGACTGACGCCACCGGTGTGATTACCGATACGTATGACTACAACGCCTACGGCTCGTTGATCGACTCCACCGGTGTGACCGAAAACAGCTATCGCTACACGGGAGAGCAGTTTGATCCTAATCTCGGCCACTATTACTTAAGAGCGAGGTATTACGATCCCCATCAGGGAAGATTTACGCAGATGGATACGTTTCTAGGTTACAAGGCGGATCCTAGGAGCCTTCATAAGTATTTGTATACATATGATGATCCCGTTAACAATACGGATCCATCTGGAAATATAGTTCTTATAGGGCTTAACCTAAATGTTTCGACAGCAGTAAGAGGACGTGCTTTAGCTGCTGGTTCTACTAGATTAGTTGCAAATCGAGCGGGTGGAAAGGCACTCGAGAAATTTGTCGAAGCTCAACTGTCTAGGTTCGTTTCTCAATATGGAGGCCAAGTTTTAAGGCAAGTTTATTTTAAGGGGCCTGGTGGTAGAAGATTTGCTGATGCTGTTGTGAAACTTGGGGATAAGTTTGTCGCAATAGAAGTTAAGACTAATACTCCTCTTGGTGGCGGAGCATTGAAAAGATTAGCTGGTCAAATAAGATCATTTACCTCTGGTAATAGCACGAAATTGACTGGTACAGCTTCAGAAGTGATATTAATTACAGAAGAAAGTGCAGCTGCGATAGAAGCCTCATTTATAGCTATAGAGTCAAAGGTTGCATCAGGAACTGTTGCGGGAGTTTTACAAGGTACAACTCAATTAATGACTGTGCTCAGGGGTGTGCTTTTGGGGTTATAGTAATGAGAGAAGTCGTATATAAAGCTTGGGTTGATCTTATCAAGTTTGCAATGCAAAGTGAGTTACCTAAGTTTCAGGTCTATCAAAAGAAAGAAATCGGCGAAGAGCCTGGTTTAGTAAAGTATTGTTGGAATGTGTCTAGCGACTTATGGTGTTTTATTGTGTTTCGTCCTCTTGACTCTGAAGCATTTGATGTTTTTATTGGATGGTCCTCGGATAGTAAATGTCCGTATTCTCGCGCTAAAGTTTTCGACGCGATTGAAACGAAGATGTGGGACATTCAAGCTCCATATTTTATGACCAGTTCGATGAATTTGGCCGAAAGGACAGGTTTATCGCATTGGGATTTTTTTGAATTTCCGGAGGATATATACGATGATCCTGATGCTTTTTCGAGTTTGTATGCGGAACATTTTTTAAAAGATCTGTCAGAAGAGGAAGCAAGATTGTTGGTCCGTAATGCAGTGGATAAAGGGATTGCTGAAATAAAGGAGTATGGTTTGCCTTATTTAAATAAAATTATAGAGAAAAAGCTAAAATAGAAGGTAAGGTAAAAGGAAAAGGGGGCAAATTACTTAGTGTAGCTGTAGCGCTCCACTGCCATTGTATTGCTTTAGCTGGAATTGGAGTGGTCCGTGGTTAGTGTAGCGTTCCACACTACCGTCGTACGATTTCCCAAATTATTCGTCATACGATTTAGCGAGATTTGGGTATAATTCCCACACTACGATCATAACGATTTGTTGCTCGTTCACTTTAAAATCATACGTTCGTTCATTTTCTATTATAACGTTTCTCCTTTTATGATCATCTTGGCGACTAGGACAAAAGGGGTCAAATCTAATATTGACTCTTTATCTATCAATGTAGAGAGTAAAGTTGTTCTTGCAACTAGCCGCAAGCATCTACCTAACTCAGCCGTCGTTGTTGTCGCTGGGTTTTTTATTTTAGCTGCTAGTATTTGCTTTTCGCTGTAGGTCAGCCTTCCTATTGGCTGAGTTGTGCCAATTGCTTAGCTTCATGCTTGAGGATTAAACCTTCCAGGAGGGCTTTCACAATTTTCTTCTCTTCGGGGTCAAATTGGCTGATTCGCTCAAACTGAAGCTTTAGGTCATCGCTTGGTCCACGCTCTCCTTCATCAAAAATCAACTCATCTGTGGTTACGCCAAAGGCGATAGCCATGCGCTTGATTACTTCCAGGGTTGGCTGGGATGCGCCGTTTTCATAGCGGCGAATCTGCAACACCTTTACCCCGACTTTGTCAGCCAGTTCCTGTTGTGTCCAGCCCGGTAGGTTGGGCTGAGGCACGAAGCCCAACGTAACTCCTCTCTGATTAGCAGCGAACATTCCCACTCAACCCAGATTCTTTAGCCTCTGGTTTTTTTGGTTTTGGCGACCGGTTAACTAGCCTTAGGGCCGCGGAAAAAAATAATTGTCCAAAGATTGCGCCGGATTTTTGTTCAGATTCAAGGCGCGGCAATTGGCGCATATTGGAATATGCAACAATTTATTTTCCGCGGCCCTTAGCCCGGTAGGTTGGGCTAAGGCACGAAGCCCAACGTAACTCCCCTTTTATTCTTTTATTAGCCACTAAAGAAAGCGACCCTCAATACTCGCTGATGATGTAAGTAAGGAGTCGAACACGAAACCCTAATTATCCGCGAACATCCGACCCAACCCAGCCTCGGAAAACCCACCGTTAAGCCAAGCTTCCGCATCCTGCTCACGCCCCTGACCTACGTCCATGTAGGCCAAAAAGTGCGCTTTGGCGATTTTTTTGGTAGAGTCGGAGTTCATTGGGAAAACCGCTCTTTAACAACCTGCCTGCACTAGAAAAAACCGCCTGCGAGTACGACGCACGCCTCGGGTTAACCGTACCCGCGATTATGCTCAAGTGCTTGCCGAAATCGACGAGGCCGGCGAAATACAAGTACGTTACGTATACGGCGACGACCTCATCAAACAAACGCGGTCAGCGAACGACTCGTATTACCTCTATGACGGACACGGCTCCACACGTGCAATGACAGACGCTCTCGGTAGTATCACCGACACTTACGACTACGATGCCTATGGCACGTTGATTGATAGTACTGGTACGACCGAAAACCACTACCTATACACCGGCGAACAGTTTGATGGCAGTCTAGACAACTACTATCTACGTGCACGATATTACAACTACGCTATCGGTCGGTTTATGTCTATGGATTCATGGGCAGGTGTCAATAGCGACCCTGTAACACTGAATAAGTATCTCTACGGTAATTCTGATCCAGTAAACAACGTTGATCCATCGGGTAAATTCTCGATTGGCTCTTTAATGGCGGCAATTAATGTCGCTTCAAGTTTGGTTACAATTGCTCAAACTGTTAGTGATGCGGCAGGTATTGGGGGTAGTGGTTTAGATTTGCAGGATATTGCAATAATTGCTGGTACAGTTGTTGCGGGAGGTGCCGCATTTAAAGTTATTGGTGCGATTGCGAAGAAAAGAAAATTTGCAGGTGCAAAATCTAAACCTGATAAAAAAGCAATAGTAGGTTTAGGCAAATTTCCAAAACTAAGTAACGGAATGAATAATCGCGAGGTTGGATTTGCAATCAAATGGGGGACTGCAGAAAAAGGAGCTAGAAATGCTCTTCGAAGAGGAATCTCGCGCGCTGATATTCAAAGAATGAAAGACTCCGGCCTAACAAAAAAGGATATTGAAAACCTTAGGAACTTTTATAGGGATTTCCAAAAAGTTCTTGATCAAACAATTCGCAAAGGTAAAGATAATACACCTAAATTCAGAGCCAAGCTTATGAAAAAAATTCTTAAAAAATGGGATAAGTACTAAATAGGTGAGTTACAGCATCCATGGAAGATATACGTAATTTAATCAAAGATAAGTTTGTATTGCCTGCTCCAGCTAGCAGCAATGATATTATTGAACTTGAAACTAAGTACCAAATCCCTATTCCAATAGATATAATTGATTTGTTTTTCAAAGTAAGTGGTACAGTAGGTATTGAGATTAATAACATATTTATTTATGGTACAGATAAATTTAAACCCCTTGTCGAATATCTCGAAGAATACCGCAATATCCCAGGTTCTGAAGAATTTTTTGTGCTTGCAGACTTCTCTGACTGGTGTTGGGGCTATGCAATTAATGTATTCGCAAATAAAGATGAGGTATTTCTCGTAGGTAGAGGTGGTTTTCCATATATTAAAGTCGCTGATTCCATCGAAGAATTTTTACAGCTATCTATAAATAATTCTTCTGATTTGGTTGGATAGATGTAGCGAAACGAAAAAGAAAAGACACCCATCCAATGTAAGCGATCCACGAATGGCAGTCTAGCGTACGACCGCCCCATCCGGCAAACTGTGGGCATCGAATCGAAGGAGAGATGCGCATGGTGGGCTTAACAGAAAAACAAGCCCGGTAGGTTGGGCTGAGGGACGAAGCCCAACGTAACTCCCCTAATAATTCGCCATTAGAATCGCCAACCTACTCCGACATGCTGAGTTTTTCATT
>CALZJE010000200.1 GCA_945787715.1 uncultured Ectothiorhodospiraceae bacterium
ACTTTTGAGTAACTCCCTTAAAGCCACGAATTTACTGGCTTCATATTAGATTGCTTGATTTTTGACGTGGCTCGTAACTCATTGAATATTAATGCTTATAGCTAACTAATTGTATTCAATAAGAACTTTATCGAAGAGTGATTATGCGAGAATGTCAAGTGATTTCAGATGTGAATAAATACCTTTGTTAGGCGCTATAAATATAGTATTTTCAAAAATATCAAGCAAAATATTACACTTTTTTTACAAACTTAAAATTAATTAATGCCACCTGCCACTTGGGCAAAAGCTAATTTTTCTTTTTCGCCAATCAGGACAATTACGCGTCTAATACGCCTACTTCTTGTGCACTCTAATCTCGCGTCCAACTGATTTTTCTAGGATAAAAGTTTTTGCTGAGCTAGGGCTAATTTATTGTTCTGCTTATTTTGGACAATTTTTACTATTGTAAAAAAATAAGGCGAAGGAGAGAGGTATAAAAAGATTCAGACAAATGCTATAAATTCAATGGAAGTTAAATTTTAACGTTATTTGTTTGCATTGGAATCATCCTTGATTTTTAATTTTTAGCTGTACAAAATTATACCAACAAAAGGATAAATGTATTACAATGCAGGTGTTCAGCTATTGATCAGTTGTTTATGGATAAATATTCCTCAATGTATTTAGATGGGAATTATATGTGAACTTAACTTCAATAAAATCGTTGTACCAAGTTGTTTTAGTTTATGTAATTTCTTGTTTTTTTCTCGCTTGCTCAGATCAATTCTCCTACAGTCCTTATTTAACAAATCCCGATAGACATAATATTAATGAGAAAAATATTCAAGCATTAATTGCTGAAAGTAATGAAGAATTTTTCTCATTCAGCTTTGCCGTTATTGCTGACTCACACACTAGCTACGATGAGCTGGATATTTTTCGTAAGCGAATAGCAAAGGACTCAGTTTCTTTTGTTATCTCTGCTGGAGATATCACTGAGACAGGGTTACTGAGTGACATGACTCCTTGAGTAATGGTCGATATGTTTATCGTGAGATGTATGGAAAGTTTAATTTCAGTTTCGTTTTCAATAACTGCAAATTTATTTTTCTGGACAACATTAAGAGAGAAGAAGAAAATCGCACACCTGATCTGAATTGGCTGGAAGAGGAGTTGCAGGATCGCGAGCAGTATCAATATCTCGCTGTTGTATCGCATATTCCCTTCAGTAATTCACGATATCACCCAGTTGTACGAGATAGATTTAACAAATTGATGTTTGATTATAATGTCTCTACCGTCATCCATGGTCATCAGCATAATCCTATACTAAATACAAGCACATCATTGAATGGTGATACGATGATTACGTTTGTTCCAGGCGCTATTAGAAAGCGGCTGTATGTTGTCATGGATTTTAATCATGATGGCATCACCGTTGATGCAAGAAGATTTTAAATCGATGAAGCACTTACGCTTAGCACTGTTGTTTCTGTTAATTGCTTCCAGCCATGTTTATGCGGAAGAGAATTATTCTTGGCCACCCGATCAATTTGTTCTTCAATATGCTGGAGAAATTGGTTTTTTATCAGTGGGCGTGAATGAAAAATTTTGGAAAAATACCCTAAATCATGAGTTATTGTTCGGTTATGTTCCTCAACAATTGGCAGGCCAAAGAAGCATATATACCATTGCTAATAAGCTTTCATATTTGCAAAAGACGCGCAGTCAATTTGTGCAGTTATATGTCGGCGCAAATATTTTTTATGTATTGAATGTTGCGGAAAACACACTTAAAGAAAGCTATTATAGGCATAATGAATATCCAATTAACTCATTACATCTTATGCCTTATGCAGGATTAAATTTTTTGTTTCTCGATAGTCACTCCAGCAACATGACACCTTGTTTTGAGATAGGTATTTTAGATGATAATTTTGATAACTATATACTTAATCGAAAAACAGTCTCACTAAAAACCATCTTTACTTTTTCTCTAGGATTACGGTGGAACCTTAATTATCCGAATTAGCATTATATTAGCGAAATTTATTCTTATCGCCTAAATTAGATTTAATGTACTATAATCATTGAAGGGGATAATTCTATCTTCTTTGTTATTTAATGAAAAACATTCGACTTGATGGCGTTGTAGTACGATAAAAATTACAAACAAACTACGAAATGAGACAGGTGATCTGTCATCAATATCGTACATTACTTTGGGAGGAAGTATTTTGACATTACTTATTCTATTAGTTGTTTTTTTTGTTGCTCTTCTTTTTGTTGCCGGATTACATACTCACGATAAGCTAAATACATCGATTGAAATTGATGCGCCGGCAAAAGATGTATGGGATGCATTGCTTGATTTTGATCAATACGGCGAATGGAATCCCTTCTTAACCAATATTGATGGTAATGCGAAGGAAGGTGAAGAAATTAAAGTCACCGTTGCATTGCCGTTTAGGCAATCGATGGACTTTAACTTAAAAGTTGAAACGGTTGTTAATGGCAAAGAGATGATTTGGTTGGGCCAAACATTGGAGCCACGAGTACTCGATGGTGAGCACATTTTCCGTGTTGAGTCTATCGGTAGAAATCGTTCTCGATTTACTCAAGAAGAGAAATTCAGCGGTATATTGCTTTATCTCACTTGGCCCTGGTTAAAAGGCAGCGTGTTAGCAAACTTCAATACAATGAATAATGCATTGAAAGATACGGTTGAGGGTGTTGAAGAAGTAGTAGAACAAAGCGGTCATTTGGAATCAGGTGCTGCTTAAACGATAGAATTATTCAAAAATGGGTGCCGCTTTTACGGTTCAGTATTAGCGGTACTTTGTTAGTGAGTGATAAAGTCAGTGAGTGATAAATAGATTATTACGCTGATTGCCATTGGTTATATATTTTCGTGTCACACAGCCGCACCGCACCAAAGTTGTTATATTTGGGATAAAGAATGGCTCCCGAAAGAGCCACTATTTAATTTTTGCTTTTATCCAACTCGATAAAATTTAGAATGCGTAACCAATTTTAACGGCCATACGATTATTGTTCAAATCTTCACCGTTGTTTTCAGTCGTAAACTGTGTTCGCAATTCCGCACCAAGGAATACAGGCAGACCTGTGTAATGAATGCTCGCGCCAAGATTGATAGCAAAGCGGTCTGCAGTATCATCAGAATATAAATACCCGAGACCTGGTCCACCACCAACCTCGGCGCTATCACTTCCATCAAAGTCCATCTGTCCGAACATTAATGAAGCAATTGGCTCTGCTTTATAGCCTGGTTTGCCACCCGCAAGAAACTCCCATCCTTCTGCCTGGGTGTTCATGCTAGCTACTCCTAAAAATATTGATAACGCGAAAATAAGCTTGCGCATTGTAATACCCTCATAATCGATATATTAGAGTTTCATAATAGACCAAAATATGTGTTAGTTCAAATTATTATGAGATTTATTATTGGTGTTAAAAGCGTATTCTTATCCCTGAGCTGATAGAATTTACCCTTGTATTCGTGTTGTCGAAAATATAGTCAGCACGATAAATGATAAATGATAAATGGTTTTATCTGATCTTGCTGTTGTCCACCTTCCCAACCCAAATTGGTCCGTATACCGAAAGGATTTGAGGAATGTGTGTTACTGCTTATGTAGCCGATGGTTCCGATTGACATCAAGAACCAGTCCCACAGTGTTTGTTCTATGATAATACCAATAGCAGTATATTTAGTCGAAGGTGCAGAATTATCCAATGCGTAAAGATCAAGTTGACTTATTTCAATGCCAAATCGTTGCCGATTGTTTGCTGTCATTAAAAACCTCGCGCCTATATGAGCGCCAAACCCATCTTGATCCTTGCTTTTTGCGTAACCTATTCCTGCAAACGGCAACGCCATCACTTTTGTTGGCTCTGCATAGACGATATTCGTTAAGGAAAAAACCTGG
>CALZJE010000201.1 GCA_945787715.1 uncultured Ectothiorhodospiraceae bacterium
AGGACATTCTTGGATTCTTTTCAAAAGTATAAGCCTAAAAGCTCACTGTTTGATTAAATTTGAGCTAATAACGAAAGAAAGCCTCCGTGGATGACTCGTCCGGCAAGACACACCATCCAGGAGGCTGAGGCATAAACCTAAACCCTAAAGAAAAAACCTTAAAGTAAAGGAGTATACTAATGCACAAAATATCTAATCACCAATCTAAAGTCAAGCTGGCTAATCATTCCTCTGGCTCCCCTACCCCTATATCTATTCCTGATTCAGAATCACAAACCCGAATAACATGTGATTCATCAGTAGCCAATTGCATAGATACTCTAAAAATAAATTTCTGGGTTCAGTTTAACGATTTGGATTTCTTTGATGAGCTCGAAGAGGCCAAGCTGAAAGCCCAAAGTGATGATGTTGATTCTGAGCCCGTTGAACTTGGTAATGTTGACTGGAATTGTATGAGGACCGGAACAAGATTGTTTTCTTATCGTCTTTTAAGAGGCGATATTAAGCTATTACTAAGTAATCGAAAACCTACTTCAAACCTTCCAAATGTTCGTATGGAAATTGGCTCTATTTCTTGTTGGGTACCTGGTTATGTTCCCACTTATGAAAAGATTCTACAGGTAATTGAAAACTTGAGTGGTAAAATTATTAAGGAAAGCGTCTCTGAGATTCATTTGGCTGCTGATTTTATAGGAGTTAATATTAACTCCCTACCCTTGCACAAAAATGAATTGTGGATATCAAAAGCGCATCAGTTCATCCCTAGCGCCAATATTTCACCAATAAGAATGGCGAAATCATTAAAAACCCTGTAAGTTTAAGGTGTTAGAACAAAAACAAAGGGGATTTCGCCATGACAAAATGTACCATAGAGCAGTTTGAGTTTCCAGGTTTAAAAAGACGACAGATAATTTCACAGTTTAGTGGAGGAGCAATCACGAGTGATGCAGGTGGGATACTTTTACGGCAGATTGATCGGCGCCTGAGCTTAACAAAATCTATTCGTGAAGTACTCAATGATTCACGCCGCCAAAGAAGCTGTGATCACAGCTTGCTGTCACTTATTCGGCAAAGAGTTTATGGTTTAGCACTGGGGTATGAAGATCTCAATGATCATCAAGCGTTAAGAAAAGATCCTTCATTTCAGACAGCCATAGAGCAAGACAGTGAATTGGCCAGCGCATCGACCTTGTGTCGTTTGGAAAATAGAGCAGATAGACAGACTGCTTTGGCTATTCATCAGATAATAGTAGAGAAATTTATCGCATCAAAGACTTCAGAACCATCGGAGTTGATACTTGATTTTGATGCAACAGATGATCGAGTCCATGGGCAGCAAGAAGGTCGTTTTTTTCATGGGTACTATGATCATTACTGCTTTTTGCCATTATACGTTTTTTGTGAAGAGCAGTTGCTTGTCAGTTACCTGAGGCCAAGTAAAATTGATGGGGCAAAGCATAGTTGGGCAATCCTGTCACTTTTAGTAAAACGCTTTCGCAAAGAATGGCCAGGAGTAAAAATTATCATTCGAGCAGATAGTGGATTCTGTCGTCATCGCATGTTGAATTGGTGTGAGCGCCATAATGTCGATTACATTATTGGTATTGCTAAAAACAAACGGCTTCAGGGCAAGGCCGCGCACCTCATAAAGGAAGCCCAGAAAGATTTTGAGAGCACCAATGAAAAACAACGCTTATTTGAATGGATTCGTTACGGTGCAAGGAGTTGGGACGGTGAGAAACGGGTGATCGTAAAAGCAGAACACGGCTCGAAAGGGGCTAATCCTCGTTTTGTTATCAGTAGCCTCAAAGGGAAAGCTCAGAAACTTTACGACGATTTATACTGCGCTCGCGGTGACATGGAAAACCGAATCAAAGAACAGCAGTTAGGCTTGTTCGCAGACCGAACCAGTTGCCATGCCTGGTACGCCAATCAATTTCGACTCTTGTTGTCAAGTTTAGCATACATCCTCATAGAAGGGATTCGTCGTTTGGCCTTACAAGGAACTGAATTGGCTCGGGCGCAAAGCAGTACAGTTCGTCTAAAACTCTTCAAAATAGGAGCAGTAGTTATAAGAAACACAAGGAGTATACGATTTCTCATGTCGAGCAACTATCCATATCAAGCGCTCTTTCACAAAGTAACTCGACGACTATGTCATGATTTAAAAGAGTAATGACACCTTTATCACAGGTGTAAATACAAAGAATGTATAGCTGCGTTTGAAAAATGAGAAAATGAACAACTTTGCAGTAAAAAACGGCCCAACTAACTGGAAACTGAAATGTCGTTGCTGGAATGGATAGAAAGTTTGATATTATTTCAAAAAAAATGCTTCCAATAGCGTTACAAA
>CALZJE010000202.1 GCA_945787715.1 uncultured Ectothiorhodospiraceae bacterium
TTATTCGCGAAAAATCCCTTTAAAACACCCCATAAACAATCTTCTGAATATCTTTCGGTGTTAACTGCCAGCGGTGCCGGTTCATGTAAAACTTCCTGCTGAACATCGAAACTCCATTGATCACGGCCGGCTCATCATATTCATCAAAGATACCCAAATCCGACAGTGGTGAACCCGCATCACGTATATGCTCTAAGAAATTGGCATAGCCGTGTGAGTCAAATCGATAGACCACCCCCTCTGTATGGACGCAATACTCCGGTTTACGGTTTTTTCGTTTAATATAAGCATATGCGATTTTGATCGTTTCATTTTCAAAACCAATATATGGTTTCTCACCACGACTGATGGGGTTCCAACGCGTCAAGGGAATGCGTTTGATTGTGTTGTTGGATAAGAAATGATAAGCGGAAACAGTTAAGCCTATAATTTGCTAATCCTAATGTTAATACTCATCGTCATCCTTCAAATTTTCCAGCGATAACAGGGGACTTTTCACCCGCGAGACATCTTTTCTCATGACATGGGTATAAATCTCGGTAGTGCGCACGTCTTTATGCCCTAATAATACTTGAACCTTGCGAATATTCTCCCCCTCTTCCAGCAAATGCGTGGCAAATGAATGCCTCAAAACGTGGCAGGATACGCGCTTATTTAACCCCGCCTTCTTGCCAGCGACATGGACAGCCTGTTGTAAGCCACTTTCATGAATATGATGCCGACGCATCAACCCACTGCGCGGATCAACCGATAGGCTTTTGGAGGGAAATACGTATTGCCAGCCCCAAGCTTGATCAGCATTACGGTATTTAACACTCAAGGCATAGGGCAGATAAACCCGGCCATAGCCCTGCTCCAAATCTTCGTCATGCCATGCTTTAGCCCGCGCCAAATGTCTGTGCACAGCGTTGTGTAAAGTTTCCGGAAACTGACTGGCGCGGTCTTTGTTGCCTTTGCTATCTCGGACTATAATTTGCTGATTAGCAAAATCCAAATCATGGACGCGCAACCTGATTATCTCCATGAGTCGATATCCCCCAGCGTACATAATTTTAGCCATCAGGCGGTACGGGGGATCAATCGCATTTAACAGAAATGTCACCTCTTCAGGGCTAAGTACAGTAGGTAAACGTTTCGGTTTACGCGTCCGTACCGCAGCAATTTGTTCTGAGATAGGGATGCGCAGCACTTCCTCATAAAGAAATATAATCGCATTAAATGCCTGGTTTTGTGTCGCAACAGCAACATTACGGCTAATCGCAAGGTTGGATAAAAATGCTTCAATTTCATCTTTACCCATATCTCTAGGATGCTTTTTGTTATGAAAGCGGATAAACCGCAGCACCCAACCCACGTACGCCCGCTCAGTTCTAATGGCATAGTGGTGATAGCGTAGCACCTCACGCAACTGATCAATCAAACGTTCTGACTTAGGAACATATTTTTCTTTTGGACGCGCTCTTTTGTAAGCCACGCCAGACTCCCGCCAATGGATGTATTAGCAAAAATAATATGCCTCAAGCAAAGATATTCAAATCAGCAAATGCTGAGTTTTGTTGTAGGCAAAATGCCCAAAAAGAGGGTGAGATTTGTGGATAATAACGAAATAGCGTTATTACACTGGATTTTAACCAGTGTATAAAGGGAATAGATCGAATTTATCCGGTATAGTAACGAGTTATGCGTAATAGGAAATACATATGGCTAAATTAGTCAAAGGATTTCGTGGTTTTGTAAACGATGATCCGAACACAATTCAGTGGGCCGATCAAATTGGGAGAATGCTCTTAAACTTTGGGACAGTTGAGCTCCAAGTGTTTTTCTGGCTTGAAACGTTATCAGATGATAGTGAAGAAGTTATAAAAGCCTCAAAAATACAATTCTCACAAAGATTACATAGAGTAATAAAGCTAGTAAAACAAAAAGGTTTTAATAAAGAAGATGAAGAGAAAATACTAGAGATATTGAGGCATACAGAAGAGCTATCTAAATTTCGAAATTCAATAGCACATAATCCGTTATTGTTTAGTTGGGTGGGTCGAGAACCTGACGGAAAACCAGATAATATTGGTGTGCCCAGTTTCAGGAAATCAAAATCTGATAATACAGCATTTACAATTGTCCCATTGTGCAGCTTAGAGAAACTAAAAAGAGCTGTTGATGCCGTGCATGAAAATGCTAATAACCTGGCTGAGACATTTGAAGATCTTATTAGTACCAATGCTTGAGGAAACGCATAACGAATAAGGTTAGATCGTGAGAGTGACGAGGCACGAGGAGCGAGCCACGATCTGAACCGTTTGTTGGACAAGCCCTGATTTATGATGAGAATTA
>CALZJE010000203.1 GCA_945787715.1 uncultured Ectothiorhodospiraceae bacterium
ATTTTCGATAGCACTTATTCAGCGTTTCAACTCCCAACGTTTAATTACTCTTGAAGATAATATTGTTCAGTATTATTTAACACCTGAAAAACACGCTGAACGTATTATACAGCTAATTAAAGAGTCAAGAATTCAATTAACTAACTCTCCTAATTTCATTCAGAAATTATCTGTGATTTCCCGCTTCAAAAATAGCCTTGAAAAAAGAGTTTCTCACCTAAAATTACTGTTTGCTCAGATGAATAAGGATGAATATCGATTAATTGAACATGATTTTGATGAGCTACTAAAAAAGATTGATAGAGATATAATAATCGCAGAAAAAGAACACGAATATTCACTTCAAAAATTCAATTCTACTGAAAAATCCCTCTTTAATTATATTGAAAAATTGCGTCAAATAGATAAGTTTGAGCTAGGAGCATTGCTTTTAAGATCAGAGACGATGTCCCAAAAAAGCAACAATTATGTATTAGCTCTCGTAATGCTAATTATATTTATCTCATTGCTATCACTGTTGTTGAATAAATCTTCATATCGAAAAAAAATGAGTGATAAAGATGATGAGATATATGCAAATTTACAGAAGGAGCATGATTTCCGAACTGTTGTTCAAAATAGTCATGAAGGTATAATGATTGCTGTTAGTGAAGAAGTTGTGTTTATCAATAACATGCTTTTATCACTACTAGGTTATAAAGATCAGCAAGTAAAGAAGCTTTCTATTTATGATCTTTTTCTTCGCAACGAAGTTGAAAGTATAAAAGTGCAGATGTTGCGATGTTTGCGTGGGGGTGAATTGTTGCATCCTATGCAGCTTTCTTTACAGGGTAGTGGCGATAAAGATATTAATGTGGAAGTCCATTTTTCGTTGGTTAGTTGGCGAGGAGAAAATGCAGTTTGTTTGTTGGTAAACGAACAATCACTTAAGAAAAACGAATTTGATGAATTAGAGCAGAAAGTTAATATACTCGACAAAATTCATGGCTCGATTATTTCAACAGATTTGAGGGGAAGAATAAAGAGCTGGAATAAAGGTGCTGAAGCGTTGTTTGGTTATTCATATGGGGAAGCAAATCTAAAAAACTTTTCTATGCTATATCCTGAGAATGAACAGGCATTTCTTCAAAATAAATTGATTCTTCCATTACATGAATATTTAAATATCGATAAAGATGTACAAATGCAGCGTAAAACAGGAGAGTTGTTTTATGCATATCTTTCTCTCTCATTAGTCCATGACACTGAAGGAAAACCCGCCGGCATGGTGGCTTTTATCGCAGATATTAGTGGTCGTAAAAAGATGGAGAGTGAATTAGTTGCTGATCGAGAAAGTTTGGATGGCTTGGTGAAAAATAAGACTATCGAATTACGTGAGTCTCTTATTAACCTAGAAAATGAAAACAAACATAGAATAGTCACTCAGGCATCACTAATAAAAGCAAAAAATGAAGCAGAAAAAGCAAACAGAATGAAATCTGAGTTTTTAAGTCGTATTAGTCACGAGTTACGAACTCCTCTGAATGCGATTATTGGTTTTTCTCAGCTATTAGAATGCGAAGAGATGGATGAAGACCATCAAGAAATGGTGTCAGAAATATCTATCGCAGGAAATCATCTGATCAATATTATTGATGAAGTATTGGAGCTTTCAAAAATTGAGTCTGGGGACGAAAAAGTAGTCATAGAGGATATATATATTAAAGATATTATTCGCGATTGTATGGCTATCGTAAAGATGCAACCGAAAGCAAAATTCGTAAATTTTGAAGTTCTGACGGATGCCAAGGAGAATTTCATACTACGCGCTGATAAGACAAAAATCAGGGAAGTATTGCTGAACTTGTTAACCAATGCAGTCAAGTATAACAAGCCAGATGGTATGGTTACTGTGGATTACGAAATTACCGATAATAATATGTTGCGCCTAAGTGTCATTGATACAGGGAATGGAATCAGCGCTGATAATTTGAATGTCTTATTTCAGCCGTTTAACAGACTCGGTGCAGAATATACTGATATTGAGGGTACAGGGATTGGTTTAACAATTTCAAAAAAATTGATGATGCTCATGCACGGAAGTATTGGAGTAAATACAGAAGAGGGTGTTGGTTCTCAATTTTGGATTGATTGTCAAGTAAGTACTAGCATGTCACACGAACTAGTTAAAACAGAAATACCTACCTTGGAAATTGAAGGTTCGAAACATACTATATTATGCATTGAAGATAACTCAGCAAATCGACGCTTAATTGAGCAGGTAATAAAACGGAAAACTCAATTTAATTTAGAATTTTCCTTGAATGCAGAAGACGGAATTAACAAAGCTT
>CALZJE010000204.1 GCA_945787715.1 uncultured Ectothiorhodospiraceae bacterium
ATATGTATGCAGTTACGTGCAAGCTGGAATTACTGCAAAAATGACAGACAAGCGAAAAACAGAAAAAACGGATGATTTTATCTATAACATTTGATTAAAGGAGGGTAAGGAAATGGAAAACTTTATAAATACTGAAAGCTTTATCGCTGAATTTAACGAGGATATGAATGGCTATGTAGTTACATTTAAAAGCAGGAATGTCGGTAACACTCAATTTACAGTCGAGCAAAACCGCTTACACGGTGGGTATGGTGAGACTTATTTGGAGCGCTACACAGAGTATGACGACGAATTAAGCGCTGACGAAAATGAAATGATGGATAAGTTTATTTTAGATCGCAACAATAGTGGTGAATTCTAAAACCAAAGCCCGGTTAGCTCCGGGTAAATATTAAGGAGAATTAAAATGAAAATATCAATAGAAACGAACGCATACAACGATCGCAGATACGGAAAACCTTGGATCGCTCTAGTGGATTTTTTAGGCAACAAAAATGGAAATTTTAAATTTGGCGATTGGGTCGGCCAAAATGGATACGCAGGTGTTTTGGAAGTAGAGGCGAACGTTTGCGATATTGTAGCGAGGGGTCAAAAAGATAATCGCAAGCCTTCTAATTTCTTGCCAGACTTCTACGTTGTAACTGCAAACGGTGAACTAGAGTCAGTATCGAAAGTAGATGTATATAAATGCTGGAATGAAAACCAAAATGAAGACAACCCAATTTTGCAATTTAGTGACGAGCAATTGTTGAGTGAAATCAAACGTCGCGGATTAATTTAAACCAACGCCCGGTTAGCGCCGGGCGGGTATAAGGGAGCATTAAAATGTTAGTATTAAGTAGACGTGTTGGCGAGAGCATAATCATAGGTGATGCCAAAGTGACAGTGACAGGCATTAAGGGTGGTCAGGTAAATATTGGCGTAACCGCTCCCAAAGATGTTGCTGTTCATCGGGAGGAAATACGCAAGAAGATACATGAGCGCAAACCAGAGTAATAACTAATCGATAAAATCGATTGAACATTGTTAGAAATTTGATAAACTAGCAGGCAAAGAAAAACCCCAGTAAGTTTTGACGGGCTTCGTGGGGTTTTCGGGAATAACTTAAAAGATTATCGTACAATCTCAAATAATCTTCAAGTCTTATCTCACTTTCTGAGAAAATTTCCCATTTTTAAGTCCGTCCTTGTCCGGGTCAACAACGTAGCAAGTAAAATGTAGTGGCATATGTCATAAACGGTTAATTGTTATCCTGACTTTAAATTAAACAATCTTTATATGTGGTTACGGTTGCATATACACGATAAATCCGGGCAATGTCCACACTCGCACTGACAACCCGGCCTAAATATGGATAGGACTGTTTAAATACAGTAGGGCACCCAATATCCCCTGGAAACAGGTTGGAGTTAGAAAGGATAAAAATAAAGTCCTGTATAGCTTCCAAAGAGGATAAAGGGAGTAGAGTATTATCTAAAATAAAGGAGCTAGAAATGAAAATAAAAGAGGTCATGGAAATTATCAATAAGCCTAATGGATTTATGGTTAGTTTTGAATGGATTGAAGGTTCAATTTTGCGCTCTGATCATTTCCCAGAAAAACACACAGGAGAACAGCTTATAGCTACAGAAGAGGAGGCGTGGGAGCTAGCACGGAAGTTTGCAGGAAAAACAAAGGGGCATACGGCTAATATTTATGTGATTGACAGTAATTTCGGACCTGTCTTTGGTTATTCCGCCAAGACGATAAAAAACAAATAATGGGAAATAGAAATGTTAAAACGCATATTAAGCTTATTTAAGCCCGACCCTTTAATTATCGGCGAAGATTATATTCTAAAAATACATGATGATAAGAATCCGTTTAATAGTTCCGCAATAATTGTAAGGGTTAAAGACCTCAAAGACGGTTATGTTAAATATAAATTCTTAATTCGCAATAATAAAGAAGAATCAATCGGCGATTACTCGGATAGTGAGAAACGGTTTAGAGTGGCCTATCGAATCTTAAATAAAACGGAGAAATAGATATGAACAAACAAGAAATGATTAATGTCGCATCCATCCGTAGCAATTGTAAAAAGAATGGACTGTGAAGAACTGAAATACAGTGATTATATGTACGGTAAAGAGGAGTTTACAGATCAGGTCTGGGAGTATGTCGAAGAGTGTGAAAATATAGGTAGAGAGAAATTTAAATTAAAATATAACGGAGAAAAATTTCACCAATCTTTTTAAAATATCTAAATGACTAGTATTATCTAAAACAAAGGAAATAGAAATGAAATTTAAAGGAAGACGAGAGCTATATTGTTTTTATGATCATTATTTCAACGAAAAGCTAAGACCGCACATTAAATTTTTAACATATGGCCGCGATGATAGGATTCCACACGCGAGATATAAATTAAAAAAGGACCTTAGAAATATCAGTCAAGCCAACGGGTTCAGGTGTAGGTTTTTAGATCTAAAAAAATTTAATTCAAGACGCGGAATATGGTTGTCTGATGATATTTCGTGGAGGGTTCACAAGGCGATAAAGTTTGCAAGACTGATAAATTGGTAGAAGCTTTTTAAACTGACAGGCAAAATAAAACCACCTCAATAGGTCGGCAAGTCTAGGAGGTTTTGGATAGGTTGGCTAGTTTTATCTAAAATAAAGGAAATAGAAATGACAAAAACAGAAATAAGAGCAAAAATAATTAGCGTAGCTGCTAGCTTATTAACCGATAAATATTTATCTGATTTGTACGGAATATGCGAGAAAAACAAGACAGTGAGTACGCGCAAGCTTGAATTAATGCTCGATAATCTTAGTATATCTCTAAAAACTCAAGTATATGCATTGAAAAAAGTGAACAATGAGCTGAGAAATCAAGAAAAATCATGTGCGGTGTATGTGGATTATCAGAAATCATGCGAGGCGCTAAAAGTCCGCACGGAAGAGCTAAAAACACATGAGGAATGAATAATGGAAATCGAGTGTATTTATTTGCTTGCAATGTTAAACTAAATAGAATAAACTGAATTTATGAATAAAGAAACTTTTAAAAAAATACGCAAAGATAATGGCTATACGCAATTGGCTCTATCTGAAGTTATTGGGCTAACGGAGCAAATGATTTCTTACATGGAAAACGGACATAAAGAAATCAGCAAAAGAACAGCTATTGCAATGCGCAACATCCCCAGGCGCGTCGAATGAGAAGGTCATTTATTATTCATGTTGACAGCTTGGATGTTCTCGCCGATTTAACGGATGAGCAAGCAGGCCAGCTTTTGAAAGCAATGAAAGCATTTCATGAAGACAAAGAAAATGAGCTTTCTCCTTTGTTGAAAATTGCCTTTTCTCCGTTTAAAAATCAGTTCATAAGAGATAATGAAAAGTACTTACTAACCTGCAAGCGTAGAGCTGATGCGGGGTCGAAAGGAGGGGTTGCAAAAGCGAGCAAAAGCAAGCAAATGCTAGCAAATGCTAGCAAAAGCAAGCAAAACCTAGCAAATCTAGCAGATAATGATAATAAGAATGATAATAAGAATGATAGTGATAGTAAGAATGATAAGTATAAATACTCTGAGAGCGATTTATCAATCGCTCATGATTTTTTCAATTTGATTTTAATCATCAACCCAAAAAATAAAAAACCCAATTTTGATGTGTGGGCTGATGACATTAGAAAAATTCGAGAAATCGACAAAAGAGAAGACCACGAAATAGTCAGGGTAATAAAATGGGCCAACTCAGATAGATTTTGGAGAACAAATATTTTAAGCCCTAAAAAATTACGCGAAAAATGGGACATGCTTGTAATTCAGGAGACAGCGAAAAATGAAGGCAGTAAGCGAAATATTGACAACTCAGCCCCAGGAAGAGTCAGAGCGGCGAACCGAGCGAGGGCAATTGCAAGAGGCGAAAACCCAGACGATCAGTATTTCTGAAAACCACATAGATCGGCTATGGCAGCGTATGTCCTCAATGTACGGCCACAAATGGACAAGCAGCTATGGAGAGGCTGACGACGGAACTTGGCTTGACGGCTTACAAGGACTCGCTCTTGACGAGATAGCAATAGGAATTAGCGCATGCCTTAAATCGACGGACGAGTGGCCACCAGCGCTCAATCAGTTTAGAAATTATTGCAGGAGCCAGGCTCAAGGATTAACGCATAACACAGCAGCATACAAAGTAATCCCAAAATCACACAGATTGGAGAAAAAAGCGGATACAGAAAAAGCGAAAGTTGGCATTGCGGCG
>CALZJE010000205.1 GCA_945787715.1 uncultured Ectothiorhodospiraceae bacterium
CTTCGCTGTAGTGATTATTGCTATTTTTGTGTTTTTTCGTCATTTATTATAACCTCGCTAGGTAGTAAGTGAGGTGTATACTTTTTGTGGGTAAGACCAAGGCCTAACGCCACCTTAAGGGGCATTTTACAGTGTTTTTTGGTTGTGCGACAATGAGCGAGAGCGAATAGCACAACCAAAACACGCTGTAAAAGGTCCCATTGAAGGTATTGTTATGTGTTGTTTTCAGTGTAAATCTACCAATATCTATGTGAAATCAGGTAGAAATGTTTTCAGTTCGCTAATTATGCTCTCTTTCTGAGAACCTTTTAATAACCTGATTAGTAGTTTTTCATATTCACCATTATTTAATCCATATATTCTAGATATCCGTGTCAGTAATGATTTTCTGTTATATATTTTCAATAGACTATTAATATCTTTATTGTCTATAGCTTCTTGATATATGGATTTAGTATTTTCATATACCGTGTGAATATCAATTCTGCTCATTGTAGTATTTAGAGCATCAGATAACCCTTGCTCTGAGTCGCTTTCTTTAGAAAATGCAGAAAGTTTATAACCAATAATTTTCTCAGCTTTTGATGAAACCTGGGTGTCAAACTCAGTTTTAAGCGAATCAACCAGGAAATCTACTACTTCGTTCACTTTAGTGTTTTCATCAAACCCTAAATGACTTGCTACTATCCTTAAAATTGGTTCTATACAGAATAAGTTTTCAATTTCAGCAACTGATATAGTATGGACGTCATTGAGCTTTAGAGCATCAATTTCGTCTTGTTCTTTATAATCACTGTCTATAATTCCAAATGCAGATAAGTGATGTAATGATGGACTAGAGCGAAATGCTTTGGTTCCTTCTATAACTTTAGATCCACTCCCTCTTGGAATAATGTGATAGTTAGGATACACAAGTTGATAAACTGTAGAGTCTAAATTTCCATTTTCACCTTCGCAGAAAATTATGTTCTTTCTACTCCCAACTAATTCTAGCATAAGACTTTCGGGTATTTTGGAATGGCAACCCTATTTCGTACCTAGATCATTTTCGATTTTGTTCACCTGATCCAGCCGCACTTGTTCAAACTTTACAGGTGATAAATAATCATTAAAGCTATGCGGTCGTTCATGGTTGTAGTGCCCCATAAACTCATCCACTAACCATTTCATTTCAAGTATCTCAATTAATTGTGAATGCTGATAAATCGTTTCGACTTTGAAAGTTTTAAAAAAGCTTTCAATTACCGCGTTATCCCAACAGTTTCCCCGTCGACTCATGCTTTGCTTTAAGTCCCAGTCCTTCAGTAATTTTCGATAATCATTACTGACAAATTGACTGCCTTGATCCGTATGCACCATTAGTCCTTTAGGTGGTTTACGACTCCACAATGCACGCTGTAACGCGAGTTCGGTTAATTCAGAGCGCATATGTGGCGCAGTCGCAAACCCAACAACTCGTCGAGAATAAAGGTCGATATATGCGGCCAGATAAAGCTTTCCTTGCCGCGTCTTAATTTCAGTAATATCACCTACCCATACTTGATTGGGATAACTCACTTTAAAATTTCTATTTAAGATGTTCGGCATAATCCGTGGATCATTAACCGGTGCAGTGTTTTGTTTTTTAAACTTTTTCTGTGTTTTCACTTTTAGTCCAAGGATTTCCAGTATCTTACCTATTTTACGGCGACTGATCCGCACGTCATTTTTATGTAAAAGATAGCCCTTTATTCCTCGTGTCCCCGCGTTTTCTTTTAAATCAAAAAAGGCTGTTTCAATTAACTGATAATCCGCATGAACGGCTTGTTCCTTTTGTAAATGATCAATTTGAGTCCAGCTAAAGTAACTGCTCTTTTTAACTGACAGCACACGACACATGGGCTGCAAGTCGAATATCTCGATATGTGATGCAATCCACGCGTATTTTATTTCTCGAGACTGGCAAAATACGCTGTGGCTTTTTTTAAGATATCACGCTCTTGAGTGGCTTTTTTAAGTTCTGCTTTTAAACGAGCGATCTCTTGCTCAGGTGTTTCATTATTGAGCTTGATTTTTGCTATATCATGCTCTTCTTTATAGTTGCGAATCCAGCTGTACACTGCGGACTCAGGAACATCGTGTTCTCGGGCAACTTGTGCCGCTGACTTATTTCCAACTATAACTGCATCAATAATATCGTTCTTTAGTTGCTGATCGTATTTTCTATTAGCCATTTTTTATCCTCTTCTAGGTGATATGATAAATCATCATCTAGGTACGGGATAGTGTAGCCACTCCA
>CALZJE010000206.1 GCA_945787715.1 uncultured Ectothiorhodospiraceae bacterium
GGAAGGACTGAATAGTCGCATCAAGATGATTAAAGTACGCAGTCGAGGTTTTCGCAACAAAGAGCGCTTTGCGAATGCCATTTACTTTCATCTTGGCGGACTGGATCTCTACCCTGAGGGAGTCATCAGGTGAATGTTACCCACACAATCAGGGGAAGAGCCAATATTTAATTAAGCTAAGCATTGCCTGGCAATATTAAACGAGAAGGGCTGGAGTAAACTAAAACTGCTAACGTATTCAGCAGTAGGCAGAACTGCTGATAAGCATGGACATTGGTTAAAAAATAGTGGGTCTACAAGGTATGGTGTTATTAAGGTGCCTTTGGAAATAGTTTTTGACAGCGCATAATATTTGCGCAAATTAATGGTATTCATATCGGGTGGTACAGCTGGTTTTTTTGTCAGTATCAGCTTGTCGGAATGGACTACGAGTTATGTGATTTATTTATGCAAGTGATCTTTGCTATTGTTTTGGTGTTGGGCTATTAATTGTACTTATCCTTACTATACTAATCTTTCCCCATTGTGTTAGAAGTTTCATCGAGTTATCAGATTAACGGTTAGCTATTTACCAAAGAAAATAGAACATCAGAGTATTCAGCTGATTTACATTAACAGTGATTCGCTTATGCATTGGATAAAAACAATTCCCTAATAGTAAACTAAACTGCCAATCGTGCTTAAAGTTAAAATGGATGTTTGACGGTATCACACTATGCATTGATGATAAGGAGGCGGTATGAAATATAAAACTTATGGAAGCTACTATCAGGAGCAGCCCTGGTTGCCTTTTTCAGAAATGATTCTAGAGTGGGAGGAGAAATTCCATGAATTAATGCTGAATGATAATATTCGAATGAAGGCATATGAAGATGCGATTAAAGAAGCTGTACAGCCAGGTGATATTGTGTTGGATCTGGGAGCCGGAACGGGCATATTAAGTCAATGGGCTCTGGAAGCCGGAGCATCTCGTGTTTATGCGATTGAGATGGATGCCGCAATATTGCATCGAGCAATCCAACGAATCAATCAGGCGGATTTGAGTTCGCGATTTATACCACTTAATCAGATTTCCTATGATATTGAGCTGCCGGAGAAAGTGGATGTGTTAATTTCTGAAATTATTGGAAATATGGCGGATAACGAAGATTTTCAGCCAATATTACAGGATGCACTGAAGCGTTTCCTCAAGCCTGACGGAACAGCGTTACCTAAATCAGTGAATTCCTATCTGGTACCAGTAGCTAGTCAAGTAACCCATAATTGTTTGAGTTCTGGCGATATTGCATCGATTAGTGATCGTTACAGTCTGTCGCAATTGCTGATAGATAAAAATTGTAGTAATACTTTTGATTTGTATTATGACACCATCATTCCACGTTCCTGCTATCTGAGCTCACCACAGAATTTGATATATTATTCGGGTGAATGGAAGCAAAGCGCGACTTATCAAGTAAGACGACATTTTGTTGTCGAACGTGATGGGGATTTTACTGGATTTAAGGCATATTTTGTTGCTCAGTTAACTGATTCAATCACATTGGACATTAGTGGGGATGATATTGAAAAACGGCTGACATCTGATAGTTGGAAACATGCTTATTTACCTATCGAGGAACCCATTCCTGTTCGTAGAGGTGATACAGTTAATTTAACTTTTATTCGATTTTATCCGACCAACAATAAGGCTAGTCAATTTCGTCAAGTTTATCATTGGCAAGGTGAAGTACAACGTGAAAATTATGTTGTTGCCCATTTTGAGCAGGGGGTTAAAGACGAGACAAAAGATATGTCAAATTTTTGAGGGGGATAGCGGCCAACATTAATAATAGGCCAGATAAGTAAATGTTAATTAATCTGGTCCATAGAATAACAGCCATGCTTAATTTTCAGACTCCTTTTAAATGTGCTTAGTAAGCAGGTTTTTTTGCTGGCATATTAAGAATTTCACTGTATTAGAAATTTGAATAGGAGTTATGGCTGGGCGGTGATTTAACTTAATAATTGCCAACTTCACGAAAGGGTATTCGCTACTGTTCTACCTCAGTACTCTGGGTGAATATATTCTTTACAAAAAATTCTCCATTACAGAATGGTATTAAGTTAGATTTGTATACTATGGAGTGCCTTCGTGTTTATCCAGTTATAGAGCGACTAATTCTATGATCATTAGGTTAAATAGTCGACCCTGAAAAACCCATATTTAACGACCATGTTGCCATTGCGCGACTGGACTCATCATCCAGGAAAATATCTGCCTGATATTCGCAA
>CALZJE010000207.1 GCA_945787715.1 uncultured Ectothiorhodospiraceae bacterium
ATCAAAAAGTCGATCCTGAATTGACGTGAAATCAGAACCTTCCAGCGTAGTATTAATACCCGCACGAATCGGGTTTAAATCAACGTACATCATGCAAGTCAATAATGCCGCCTCATCTAGCAACGCCTGACTTTTAAAACGTCCTCCGATGAACAGGATGTTCGAGTGCCGTGAACACATGGAGGTGTAGGAACGGCCCAAAAACAACCTTTACAGTTATCTTCTTTGTTAGCCTCGCGTGCGATAGATTCATTTAAACAGCGCATAAACCAGGAGATATCCATTAAACGCGAGCGCCAGGTGGCGATAATTTCCGCTACCACATTAAGTTCAGCCTTTGTTTTTATTTCACCACGTTGGTAACGATCTATCAGCATATTACCTTTAAACAACTGCAACCAACGTTCAATCACAGCCTCGTCAGACCAACTTTCTGCGGATTCAGCATCAATATGCAAAACAATATGATAATGATTACTCATCACCGCGTAAGCACAAACATCAAGCGAAAAAATGTCGGACAACTCTTTGATCTTATCAACAATCCATTGTTTACGATGAGAATAATCCTGGCCAGACGATGCATCTTTGCCACATAAAAATGCTCGACGTACACAGCGTGCTACGCAGTGATAGTAGGGTGTTTCGGATAGATGAATTTGTTGTTCTCGGGCTTTAGTCATGGGGCATCTTTCAATTTGGTGTAAAACAAAGTTTTCAGGTGCTAATTTTTATTCACTCATAATCTCTATAATTCGCCGATCAATGCACGAACGCATAAATGTGTTCATTTCAGCTTCATCAGCAGTATCATAAAAGCGCATCATCAATTCATTAAATTCCAGCTTACGTGTTGCAGAAAGATTTAACGCAGGATATCCAGCACTCAATAAAATACCATTCATCATTAATCGGCCCATTCGTTTATTCACATCATAGAAAAACTGATTCCGGGCCATCGTTAAAAAAACATGGATTGCTTTATCGTAAACGTCATCGATACTTGAAGCTGATGCAACCATCTCATTGAACTTAGCCGGCAATTCAGCAACTTTAGGTGGCATATATTCCGAACCGGCAATCGTCACCATGCCAGACCTAAATTTCCCCAGTGCTCACGATTCACGTTAGGGTTGCCGTAGAAATTAGTTTGCATTTATGGGTTTTCAATCGCCATTTTGGGGAGGCGTGAGGAAGGCGAATAGTGAGCTATTCAACTGACGAACAACGCTGCTAAAATGAGTGAGTGGAAAGCCAGAAATGTGAAATGATTTTTGAGGCAACCCTTACTATGCCAAGAAGGTAGTTCAAGATATTAGAGAGAACAGATATTCTCGAAAACCTACCAAGAGCAGAAAAAGAAGTCATAGAATTGTCCAATGAAAATATTAGAGAGATCCCCCTTTATTCCTATCGAATTATTTACGAAATTAAAACCAAGCCATCTTCGTGTTGGCCGTGTTACATAAACGCAGAAAATTGAAATTCAAGCGTATAATTTTCTTGAACAGCCCATACCCTGCATCCACCACTGCCCAATTTTATCACTATATTGCCGCATCACTTCTACAGCACCTACCACATGATAAAACCGCCGCCCAAAATGATTCACATTACCGACCAACTCGTTTTCATTCACCCCAAGCTTTCGCAAAATAGGCAACACATCGGCAGGGATAGCACCTTTTTTATCGTCGCGAATCACCCTACCTGTCCAGTCGATTAACTCGAAGTAATCCTGTAAAGAAAAAGGTAGGCCTTTTTGTGCATCATTCGCTAACGAGTCATCACCTTTAAAACAAAGCAATTCACAGTTTGTTTCATTTTTGCCTGTACAGTAATATTCACTTATAAATCATGGATATAAAAACATATAGACGCCTTTTAATTTTATTGGTAAGGTGCCTATCAGCAATATCAAGATAAAGGCGCGCCCCTCGACAATTAATTACATACACAAAAAAAGGCTTAATTATGGCAACCAATAGCAACCATATTGAAGAACTCATTGAAAAACTCAATAGCTTACCAACAGAACGCATCAGCGAAGTTGAAGATTTTATCGATTTTTTAAAACACAGAGAAGCAGGCTATCAACTCACCCGATCTGCAAGCAAAACTGCCGAACAAAGCTTTAATAAAATATGGGATAATCCGGATGATGCAATCTATGACTCCCTTTGAGTTTGCTGAAGTTATTCTTGTACCCTTTCCGTTTACAGATCAAACCACGAATAATGGGAAAAAGCTGGTCTATTAAAGGCATCAGCTATTAAACCTGTTATCACAACCATTGAGAAGAAGTTAATCATAAGAAAAATGGGGAAATTAGAAAATAAAGATCTTCTTACTTTACAAGAGAGCCTGTCACTTATAATCGGACACAAATAAACGGCTTCATCAAACATACAACTTACGAGAACAACCCATACCCTGCATCCACCACTGCCCGATTTTATCGCTATATCGCCGCATCACTTCCACAGCACCAACCACATGATAAAAACGTCGACCAAAATGATTCACATTATCGACCCATTCTTTTTCATTAACCCCAAGCTTTCGTAAAATAGGCAACACATCGGCGGGAATAGCACCTTTTTTATCATCTCGAATCACCCTACCTGTCCAGTCGATTAACTCGAAGTAATCCTGTAAAGAAAAAGGTAGGCCTTTTTGTGCATCATTCACCAATGACTCACCACCTTTAAAACAAAGCAAATCACAAATAGTTTTATTTTTACTGTAATGACATTGTTGGTTTTTCTTTACTGAGGCCAAGGCAAAAAATCTACTCTAAATTGACGTAAGATCAGAACCTTCCTGACGGAAATAAATACCGGCACGGATCGGATTTATATCAACATACACTTATGGGCTTGTTTTATGACATTCCCAGAAGTGCCTCTGCTTGTATAATTATGATTTATAAGAAAATTATTAAAATCGTTAACATCAGGCTTGTATTGATTAATCTTTTAACCACATGCTATTATGTTTTTTACATACTCTAGTATGCAACATAATTTTAACGACGATAATCCGCGGCTAAGAATACAATTTTAACAAATTTCGTCAAGACCAACACTTCGAGCAACTACTATGCAAGCAGCTAAAATAGAAGCACTCTACACTATCGATCAATTACCAGAAGATGCTGATATGGATGAGATTATGTACCGGCTTTATGTGCTGGACAAGGTCAGAAAAGGACAAGAAGCGGTAGAACAAGGTAATACTGTTACCAGCGAGGAACTTAAAAGAGAAATCGATTCGTGGTAATTTGGTCTAAAAGCCTACCAAGAGCAGGAAAAGAAGTCATAGAATTGTCTGATGAAAATATTAGAGAGATACCCCTTTATTCCTATCGAATTATTTACGAAATTAAAAAACAAGCTATCTTCGTGTTGGCTGTGTTACATAAACGCAGAAATATAACAGCTGATGAAATCTTACGAGACGAGACCTTTAATATTTAAGAAATCGTAGAAAATTTAAATTCAAGCGTATAGTTTTCTGGAACACTCCATACCCTGCATCCACCACTGCCCGATTTTATCACTATATTGCCGCATCACTTCCACAGCACCGACCACATGATAAAAACGTCGACCAAAATGATTCACGTTATCAACCCACTCTTTTTCATTAACCCCAAGCTTTCTCAAAATAGGTAACACATCGGCAGGAATAGCACCTTTTTTATCATCTCGAATGACCCTACCTGTCCAATCGATTACCTCAAAGTAGTCCTGCAAAGAGAAAGGTAGACCTTTTTGTGCTTCGTTCGCCAATGATTCGTCACCTTTAAAACAAAGCAATTCACAATTTGCTTTGTTTTTATCTGTATTGGCTTCGCTTTTCGATTTATTGTTTTTTCTTTGCTGTGCAAAATCA
>CALZJE010000208.1 GCA_945787715.1 uncultured Ectothiorhodospiraceae bacterium
TTCAGCCTGGCACCCTACCAGCCCTATAATAATCCCTATGAATAGCAACCTTTTTAACGCCATTGGTTTACCTCACTAATTGTTTGTAATTATGCTTATTAATATCGGAAAAAACGCTTATTTTTTTCAGAATATTTCGAATTGTGTGTAGCTTATTCCACTTGTTACTAAGAATGAGTTGTTATGCGTCAGAAATGATTGAAAATTAGGTTGTTACAACGAAAAGCAGTGTTGTATTTTTATTACTTTCTCTTCCAAAACTTCATAATTCTCATTTTAAATACTCTACTGCAGCAATAGTGCCATGAGGATTTTCACTGCTAACGGGTCAACTATTTTGAGTTTTTGATGACATGCAGGTGGTTAAGAAACCTGGTGAAAACAATGGCAATTATGCTATGTCATTGTTATTAAAGTATAAAAAAGTGAGGGTATTTTTCGGCAAAAAATTGTGGAAATGATATGAGCAGACTAATTATTCCGCATTTCCAAGCGCTTAGCAGTAGATGTAAGTTTTTAAGCAGGTGGTATGTCGTCAATGTGAGACGTGGCGATTCTCATCCTGCATTGGTTACAGGATGAGATTTAAAATTATTCTAAAATATCTTGAGCTTATCCCACATTTCATCAACGCGGGTTTTGACTTCTTCATCCATTGTAATAGGCACGCCCCACTCTCGAGTAGTCTCGCCCGGCCATTTATTGGTCGCATCAAAGCCCATTTTTGATCCGAGCCCAGAAACCGGTGATGCAAAATCGAGATAATCGATTGGTGTGTTGTCGATAACGGTAGTGTCTCGACCAGGGTCCATGCGTGTCGTCATTGCCCATATAACATCATTCCAGTCTCGAACATTCACATCTTCATCAACAATGATGACAAATTTTGTGTACATGAATTGTCTCAAAAAGGACCAAACACCTAACATGATCCGCTTTGCATGGCCTGCGTATTGTTTGCGAATACTTACTACAGCGAGTCGATAGGAGCACCCCTCGGGCGGTAAATAGAAATCAATAATTTCGGGAAATTGTTTTTGCAGAATGGGAACAAAGACTTCATTTAATGCAACGCCCAGAACAGCCGGTTCGTCGGGTGGTCTACCAGTGTAAGTCGAATGATAAATCGGATTCTTTCTGTGGGTAATTTTTTCGATAGTGAATACTGGAAAGTTATCCACTTCGTTGTAGTAACCCGTATGATCACCAAAGGGTCCTTCGGGTGCCATATCGTCTGGATAGATATAACCTTCAAGCACAAATTCCGCACTGGCCGGAACTTGTAAATCATTGCTCTTGCATTTGACGACTTCCGTTTTTGAACCGCGCAATAAACCAGCGAATCCATATTCAGATAGGGAATCGGGAACCGGTGTCACTGCACCTAAAATAGTTGCAGGATCTGCACCGAGCGCAACTGCAACAGGAAAAGGTTCTCCCGGATGTGATTGCTGCCAATCACGAAAATCCAAAGCGCCACCACGATGTGCTAGCCAGCGCATAATCACTCTGTTTTTTCCGATCACTTGCTGTCGATAAATGCCTAAGTTTTGCCGTTCTTTGCTAGGCCCTTTGGTGACGACGAGTGCCCAGGTGATTAATGGACCAGCATCACCTGGCCAGCAGGTTTGTACAGGAATTTTCCCCAAGTCCACTTCATCTTTTTCGATGACGACTTGTTGGCAATCGGCTTTGCTGACAACCTTTGGTGACATGTTGAGCACTTGTTTAAATATCGGCGCTTTATTCCAAGCGTCTTTAAGGCCTTTTGGTGGCTCGGGCTCTTTTAAATAAGCGAGTAGCTTTCCAACTTCACGAAGCGCTGAAACTTCGCTTTCCCCCATACCGAGCGCAACGCGCTTAGGTGTTCCAAAAAGATTAGCGAGCAAGGGGAATTCTGAGCCTTTGACATTTTCAAAAAGCAGGGCTGGGCCTTCTGCACGTAAAGTGCGGTCTGCGATTTCCGTAATTTCCAAGTTTGGATCGACAGGAATTTTGATGCGTTTTAATTCCCCCATCTTTTCGAGTTTATCGATGAAGTCGCGAAGGTCTTTATATTTCATTGAGGTCTGCTTTTTAGGATTTTAATCTGCTAAAGTGTGCAGTAATTAACACTATTACTCAAGCAGAAGAACTTTAGGGTAAATCGATGGATAGACGAAAATTTATAAA
>CALZJE010000209.1 GCA_945787715.1 uncultured Ectothiorhodospiraceae bacterium
CTAAGAAGGAGTCATTAAGGCTTGTCGATCCCTGCTTGTTTTTTGAATTGTTTTTTGTCGGCCAAGATTTGAGGGACCCATCAAGCACTTTTTCAAAATATTATAATAAGACTGACTTTGTTAATTTAATCTATGCTCTAGGCGGTATTGGTAGGCAATCATTGTCTTCTGACGAAATTAAAAAACTAAAAGATAGCTTAAAAAGCAAGCGCTTGAAAAAGGGTGCTCTTAAAAAAGAGCTGGGTCGTTTGAATATAGATCCAGAGGTATCAAGAACTGTACTCCAGAGTGTAAATAATGAAGAACTCAAAAGACGAGAAAAATCTATTAAGAAAACTAGGTCTAGGGTTTCTGAATTAGACAGAGCTTTATCAAGAGAGACAAATAGAAAATATAAGCTAGAAACCCTTTTAATGGAATTGAACTCATTGAATCGTAAAATTGAAGTTGGTTCTGTTAAGTGTGGGGAGTGTGGAAGCGATAAAATAGTCTATACGAGTGGGGAGTTTGAGTTTGATTTAACTAATTCGTATGTAAAGAACTCAATATTTGAATCCATTAAAGATAGTATAAAACTCAAAGGCGAAATTATCGATGAGCTTGTTCGAGATATTGAGATTGAAAAGCGTAGCTTAGAATTGGAATTATCATCGGCACCCGCGGAGCTGAGGGATGTCATCTTATTTCGGGACCAGCTAAGTGAAGGTAACAATATGGATGTTGAAATAGCAAGCTTAGACAGAGAAATCGATAACATTCAAGAGTTATTATCTTCAGGGTGTGGCAATAATGAAAATAATAAAAATGATCAAAAAAACTTGTTAAAAGAGATTGTCTTTTTTATGAATAAGTTTGGAAAGGAGATCGACCAGAGCCGTATTGAAGAATACAACGACATCTTTGCGATAAAGGGGCAGACTTACTCTGGTAGTGAGCAGCAAATATATTATTTTTGTAAGGTTATGGCCTTGCGGGAATGCTTTGAGCACAGCTACCCAATAGTGATTGATGCCTTTAGGGAGGGCGAAATATCTAGCGGGAAAGAGGATTTGATGCTTGAAAAGTTTTCTAACATTGATAATCAAGTGCTTATCTCTGCAACTCTAAAGGAAGAAGAGTACAGCGCAGAGAAATATATTCCTACTGATAAGATTAATATCATTGATTACAGTAATCATATTGATAACAAAATATTGACAGAAGAAACGGCTGATGAATTTCGAGATATTTTACTTGGATTTGGCATGACAGACCCGAATACGGAGCACTAGATTAAATCAAAAGGGTTCAGCTCGTAGGTTGGGCTGAAGAATGAAGCCCAACATGCCCCTGTTACTGTTGGGCTTCGCGTGCTCAGCGCCAACCTACCATGAAGGGCCACCTCCTGGCGGTAAGTCGATAATCTCAACGAGATTTAATAACTCCCGCATTAAGTTATAATCCCTAACTATCTGAAACAACCGAACCAAACTAAGCGATACGCCAATATGGCTGATAAAACCCCCGATCCAATCCTCAGCCAAGTCACAGACCAGCTAGACCCCGCATGGCAATCCCATTTCGAACACGAGTTCGCGCAGGACTACATGCTCAAGCTGCAAGCATTCCTGAACACCGAACAACAAAACGGCCAGCTAATCTACCCACCCAATGACCAATGGTTTAACGCCTTTCGCTATACCCCCTTTGATCAAATCAAAGTCGTGATCGTCGGGCAAGACCCTTACCACGGCGAAGGGCAGGCGCATGGCCTCAGTTTTAGCGTACCGGATGGCATCAAGATCCCACCGTCGTTACGCAATATCTACAAAGAACTCAATCGAGACCTCGGCATGAAGATCCCAACCTCGGGTAATTTAGAAGCGTGGGCGAAACAGGGGGTGTTGCTACTCAACGCCTCGCTCACCGTGCGTGCCGGTGAAGCCAACAGCCATAGCAAACAGGGGTGGCTAACATTTACCAACGGCTGTATTCAACATATTAACCAACATAAAGAAGGCGTGGTGTTTCTGGCGTGGGGCCGCTTTGCACATGATGTCTGTTCGGTGGTGGATACGACTAAACACTGCGTGATCAAAACCTCTCATCCAAGTCCGCTGGGCGCGAGTAAAACCGGCAAAGACTTTAGC
>CALZJE010000210.1 GCA_945787715.1 uncultured Ectothiorhodospiraceae bacterium
AAAGAAAAGATAGCGATAGAAACACTGGATGAGATTCGTGATGCAACAAACAAAGCCTGGCCATTAGGAGGCGATAAGTTTAAACACAAAATAGAAAAAATTACGAAAAGACGAGCGATGCCTAAGTCAAGAGGTCGGCCTAAGTTAAATCGAGTCTGACCCCAATACTGCTGCTTTCGGTATTGACGACGGCGAGTCGCCTGCCCAAATTGGGTAAGGAAAGGGGGCAAGTATCATATTAACGTTTATTAATTTGATCGCTATTATTTAAGTTATGCCACGTCCACTGAGAATAGGGTATGAAGGTGCGTACTGCCGTGTCATGAACCGTGGTAGAGGGCGGCAGCATATTTTTCACGGAGACGATTATTTCAACGACTATTTCGAAACTTAAATCACGAATGGTGAATGATAGTGAGTTAGCTAAAATATTGTTTCTTGACCCCTTTGTTCTTCGTTAAGCCACCGCACTACGAAATTGCGGTAGCTCCGTTCTAAAGCATACCGTTGGTATTTTCACTTTTTTCAGGGACAGGCTGCATGACATCCCAGTGTTCAACTATTTTTCCGTTCTTTAAGCGAAAAATATCCATAGCGGCCGTGCCATGAATATCTTGTTTTGAAAACTTGAAGTGTGAATGGATTACGACGAGATCATTTTCAGCTATTGTTCGAACAATTTTAGAACTTAAGTCTGGATATTGCCCCAGGAAATATTTAAAAAAACTCCTAAAGCCATCCCAACCATCTGCAGCTAAAGGGTTGTGTTGGATATAATGGTCCCCACCATATAACTTAATCGCTTTTTCAGGATTTTTTTCATTCAATGCCGTATTGAAAAAATCAACCGCTGTTTGTTTGTTTATTTCTGTTTGAGAAGCTGCAAATACATTGGCGCTGATTGATAGAACAAATGCAGCTAATAACAATTTGAAGACATTGCACATGGTATTTCTCCTATAAGTGGGACCTTTTATGGCCTTACTAAAACCGACAACTCTTTAATTTTAATTGTTGGTAAAAAAGTATTAAACATTTACTAGTAAACTTTGTTGACCGACAGTGGGTTATAATTATTATGAATATTTATATTTTGCCGCCGTACAATATGCTAAACCTTTTCTTTCTGGACAGCGCCAATTGCCTCAAATGCTTTCTTTATCTCAGCAGCCCCTTCGATATTATGACCATGGGCCACAATTATTTGTTTACAATCTAGCTCGCTTAGAGGTTTTACAGAACGTAGGTAGGCCTCTTTGTCTTTAGTTGAGCTTTTTATCAATTTACTTTGAGCAATTTTATTTTTGGCTCCCACGAGACTCAGAATGCACTTTCTACCTAAAGGCATCGGGTTCCTCATGTTAAAAAATAGGTCGGTAACAATGAGTGACTTTGATCGACGGCAATAAAAGACCGTCTCATCTAAAATGGAATTGCCTAGTATGGGGAAAAACGAAATCTGATCTATTAGTTTGTCCTTTAGTGAATCCAGGCTTAATAATTTTTCAGATAACCAGGGTTGTTTTTTAGTGATAGACTCAGGGCCATAAATGTCTATGTTAGGAAAAAGGTCATTAAAGCTCTTTAGATTTAGGTGGTGAAAAGCATTGGGGGCGACACAATAAACCATACTGTACTTGGCAACGATTTCTTGGATCATCTTTTGCTCGAAGGGGCCGGGTGAAATAATCATTAGTTCATTGTTATCCAGCTCTAGAAAAGATGATGTTACAGGAAAGTGGACGCCAGGCATGATTTTGGCGGAATATTCATAGGTAAATATATTCTCAGCAACTTTTTTCATTACTTGATTAACCATAATGTCCTCAGAGATTTTCTTTACGTTAATAGTCAATTGCAATTGACTAAAACAGTAAACCACGGTTGATTAAAAAAGTCAACTATGATTTACTATAATCATGACGAAATTAGAATTTGAGAAAAAAAAGGATGTTTCACTTGCGCATCAGCTTATCAAAGTGGGGCGACTCATCAATGAAAGAGGTCTTACTGGTGCTAGAGGCACATTTAATTTGCCTGAACTCAAACAGGTTCATCTAGACCTTTTTCCTCACATCGATTTTGAAGGTACGAGTGTTTCAGAGATTGCTAAACGCAAAGGGGTCTC
>CALZJE010000211.1 GCA_945787715.1 uncultured Ectothiorhodospiraceae bacterium
GAAAATCCTGTCGAGGAAACAACATTCGATATATTTCCTGTTCCTGAAAATAGTGGGCACGCTAAAAGCCTGAATGTTGTTGCAGCGAAGAAAGCGTCAATCGTTGAAATAGTAGATCTTTTGAGAAAGGCAAAAATAAATATCTCTGTCATAGATATAGAAGAACTAGTGTTACGTAATCTTGTTTCTACCATTGGAGATGATTCTAAAGGATTAATTGGTATTTTCTTACACGATACCTATGGTGTAATCGTATTTTGTAAAGACAGTGAACTCTATTTTAGCCGTTATTTGGATATGGGATTTAATGATCTGGATATGAACCAGGCAACTCTAGAGTCGCTTGCATTAGAAATTCAGCGTTCAATTGACTATTTTGACCGTCAATTCTCATCAATAAGCATGTCCAGTGTATTGTTGATGCCCTCATTTGATACTAGCAATCACGTCGCAAAGTTTCTCAACAAAAACCTGTCACTCTCATGTTCTGTTTTTGATCTTCATGAAGGGATTGAATGGAATGTAGATTCTGTTAAATCAAGCCAAAGCTTGATTTTAACTTTGGGCACTGCGTTACGAAATGAAAAGGCCGCTAAATGAGGCAAGAAGTTAATCTCTACTTAGCTGAGTTTCCTACGACAGAAAAAAAGAAAGTTTCAAAAAAAGTTTCGTTTTTTGTGGCCCTGTCTATCGTTCTCATTATTGGGGGAGTGAGTATTTCTTATTGGAAGTTGCAGACATTAAAAGATCAACTTTCTATTGAAATGAGTGCTTCGGATCTGGCGAAGAACTCCGCGGATAGACTTCAAGATGTTATTAATAAATCTGCATCTAATGATAAGCTAAAGGTAAAGTTAATTGAATTAAAGGAACAAATATCTGAAAAAACACGCATTAAATCAAAAATTGATTCGCAACTGAATTATGGTGGACTAGGATTTTCCAAAAAGTTTAGCGCACTTGCTCGTCAGGATATTCAGGGTTTGTGGATAACATCGATTCAATTCACAAATACCAGCGCTAGAGTACTTATTGAAGGAGAAGCACAGAAACCGGAATTAATTATGGTTTACTTGAAAAAACTTTCAGATGAGCCAGCATTTAAAGGCGTGAAGTTTATCGACTTTGAAGTTCGTCCTTTGGAAAATTCAGCTTCTGAAGCAGGCGTTGTAATTTTTACAATATCTACACATGATATTGAGGATGAAGGTAGCCCGCTTGATCAATTTATCGAACTAAATACTGAAGAAGTATTGGCAAATGAGTAGCATTTCTTCGTCATTGGGAAATTTGCATCAGAAGTATTTGGTTTTGGGTAAGAATTTTCGTCGTCTACTGGTTAGTGGCTTTTTGGCGCTTGTTTATGCCGTGGTTGATATTGCCCTTGTGCAACCATTGATGGAAGAGTTTAGCGAAGTCACTAAAGCGATTGAAAAGGCTAAGGCAGACAGCAAAAGTTACACAGCAAAAATGCTCAATGTACAAAGTCAATTTGGTATTGATCCTACGCTTTCTGATCAAGAGCAGGTTGAGGCAATGACTGGTGTTTTGGCTAAACTTGAGTCAGAAATTAGCGCTGCTAGTAACGCCTTTGTTTCTCCAAGCCAGATGGTAAATCTTCTATACGATATTCTGAATAAAGGAAAAACCCTTTCTATCGTGTCTATTGAAAAATTTCCTGCAGATGTCATTAACAAGATCGAGGAAGGAAAATCGCCTGTTGTCGATGCGAAAAATATTAAAGAGACACTTAAAAATATGCAAGCTGCTAAAGAAGCTCCGCAGGAAGATGACATCGGTAATATATATCGATATGAAGTGGAGATCGTACTTCAAGGTAGCTATCACGATATACTCAAATATATGCAACAGCTTGAATCGATGCGCTGGCGTTTATTTTGGGAAAATGCTGAACTATCGGTTGAATCTTATCCTTTATCTGAGCTTAGGTTTAGCGTTTACACTTTAAGTATGGAGGAAGACTGGTTAATTTTATAAATGCTTTTGTACAACCTTGATGCAATGTTAAGGCTTAATATTATATTGGCTCATCCTTTGCAGCTTTCCTGTCATGATTAAAATTTCTTACTTATCTTTAATGCTGTTTTCGGCAAC
>CALZJE010000212.1 GCA_945787715.1 uncultured Ectothiorhodospiraceae bacterium
GCGGTCATTAGGGATCAAGCCGGCTTGTTTTTCAAATGTCCACTCGCCAAATAAACTATTACCTTCTAATGCAAAGCGCGAAGTTCCCCAGCCGCTTTCCATAGCGGCTTGTGCAATCACTAACTCAGCGGGGAGAGAGTCAATGCGCTTCAGCAATAATTGTTTTTGCGTGTTGCTGTCTAGTGATTTTTTAATGCGAAATTCTTTGATCAAACTGGCAAACCAGGGATTACTCTCAACTGAGATCTTATCTCCACTTTGTTCGATGAGTTGAATAACACGTTTTCGCTTTTTTAAGATATATTGCTGCTCAGCGAAAACAAGAGGCAAAAGAATTTGAATGAATAGGGTCTTTTTTGTGTTGATCGATGATAGTTGTTTTAAATCTTTTGGCATCGTCTTCAAGAAAATATCAGGTATTTGTTCTGGCGTGCCGATTGGCCAAGTATAGTTTTGCTGCTTGAAGTACTTTTGTAGTAGTTGCGTATTATCAAAGTTTTGAATTATGGGTGTATCTTTCTGAATATTTTGCTTAGGTTGTTCATCATTACAACTGGTCATAGTTAGGGTGATCATCGAAAGGACGGCCAGCAAGAGGAATGTGTTAAGTTTTAGAAGTTTAGTCATATAAGGGAAAATATGGATATTTAGTTTTTATGGGCTTTCGTTTGAGTATAGAAAGTTTGCTAATTCTACTACAGAAAATATTCATTCACAGATCATTCCCGTATAATTGAAGTTAATAAACATTTTGGAACTATATCGATGTTAGAACTTATATTACAAGGTGGAAAACTATCCACTTCACAAGTCAGCGATCTGGAAGCTCAGTTTGATTCAACACGTGAAAAATATAGCTGTGATGTGAATGTTTTGCCTTCAGGCTTTGATCCAAAACAAGTCAAAATGGTTATTTCTGATATGGATTCTACATTGATCAGCATTGAGTGCGTCGATGAAATAGCTGATTACGCGAATGTAAAAGATAAAGTCTCTGAAATTACAGAACAAGCCATGCGTGGTGAACTGGATTTCGCTCAATCATTAACAGCTCGTGTAAAATTATTAGCAGGTTTAGATGAATCTGCATTGCAAAAGGTTTATGACGATCGCCTAACTTTAAATCCCGGTGCTGAAGAGATGTTGACTGCACTAAAAGCAAACGATATTAAATTTACTTTAGTTTCAGGTGGATTTACGTTTTTCACCGATAGACTAAAACCTCGCCTAGGAATTGATTATACATTGGCAAATACACTTGAGCGGAAAGATGGAAAGCTCACGGGTGCTGTTGTGGGAGATATAGTGGGTGCCGAAGCAAAAGCTGAATTTCTTCTTGCGCGATGTGATGAACTGGGAATTTCCCCGTCACAGGTTCTTGCTATTGGGGATGGGGCGAATGATCTAAAAATGATGTCCGTTGCCGGAGTTGGCGTTGCATATTACGCAAAACCCAAAGTGCAATTGGAAGCCGATTGTGCGTTAAATCATACTGGGCTAGATGGTTTAATCGGTTTACTGGGGCTTGATTAAATTTTTTGAAATATCAAATCCCAAACACCGTGCCCCAGCCGTTTACCGCGTTTTTCAAACTTTGTGATTGGGCGAAAGTCCATTCGTTCGCAATAATCACCGCATGGGCTGGTGTTTTCAAATGCTGAATTGTTGGAGAATACTTTCAGCATCTGCTCCGCATAGTCTTCCCAATCTGTTGCCATATAGGCGATTCCACCAGGCTTAATTTTTTTTGCCATGAGTTGTGAAAATTCATCGTTAATCAAACGACGTTTATTATGTTTTTTCTTATGCCAAGGGTCAGGGAAAAAAATACTGATGCTGTCCAGGCTGCTATCAGCAATTTGATGACTTAATACATCAACCGCATCATGCTTCATGACGCGAGTATTTTTAATGCCGAACTCTTCTATCTGCAGTAATGCATGACCAAGTCCGGGCTCATAAACTTCAATGCCGATAAAATCTTCATCCGGTTTGGATTGGGAAACACTGATAAGGTTCTCCGCCATTCCAAAACCGATTTCCAGATTTTTTTTCGCATCGCGACCAAAGACTAAGTTTAAATCGAGTAGCTCGGGTTTGTATTCGATACCATAAACAGGCCAAAGGTTTTCAATAGCACGCTTTTGACCGGGCCGCATACGGCCATTGCGCTTTACAAAACTAAGAATTTTTCGAAAATGTTTTTCTTCGGTCATTAAATTAATACAGAATTATTAGGAACGCGGTGTGAGAATTAGATAATACTAAATCAATTGTAACTGCTCAGCGTGTTTAATTTTTGTTTTAGAAGAAAGTACCATCAATAGGCGATGAAGCACTCGCATACTGCTTTTTAGGAACTCGACCAGCACGGAAAGCTTCTCTGCCCGCTTCGATAGCTTTTTTCATTGCAGAAGCCATAAGGACAGGATCTTTGGCACCAGCAATAGCAGTATTCATTAACACACCATCACAACCTAATTCCATCGCAATTGCAGCATCAGATGCGGTACCAACACCCGCGTCAACAAGAATAGGAACGTTGGCGTTTTCAATGATAGTTCTTATGTTATAGGGATTGCGAATACCTAAGCCTGAACCAATTGGCGCTGCTAATGGCATAACAGCAACAGCGCCCATCTCTTCCAATCTTTTAGCGGCAATAGGATCATCGTTGGTATAAACCATGACTTCGAAGCCTTCTTTAACTAAAGTTTCGAGTGCAACATAGGTTTGCGCAACATCAGGAAACAAAGTCTTTTCGTCACCTAGCACTTCAAG
>CALZJE010000213.1 GCA_945787715.1 uncultured Ectothiorhodospiraceae bacterium
TTATACGCTGGTGTGACGATTACAGCATCTGTTTCAAATGATGCATTTGCGACACCAAAAAACATGAAACTAGCGCAAGTCATTAATGCAAGTTGTTTAGCACGAAACTTCATTGTACTTTCTCCCTAATTGTTTATTTGAAATCCTCAATCTTAGCAATATGCTTTTTAGTCTCTTTTACAATACCTAGAACGCAACTGTTATAGCAATTCATAAATTGATTTATTAGTTTAATTCTTTTATATAAAGTGTAGTACCTTATCCCTCATAACAAAAGCAATTTTAGGCCAAACCTTGAATAACCAACACTTTAGGTACGCCCTCTAGCTGAACTTTAGCTTTGTGGTGAACTAGACTAAAAATTCTTCCTTCCACCTCAGTCTTTATCGCCCATGCCAATGATTACTGTGCTTCCCCAATTCCTATTTAAAAATCAGTAAAACGTAGAGAGCCTTGATTGTATAATAGTTTGCGACTAAACAGACCAACACCCATAAAGGGGTCATAAAGGGGTCACATAAAGGGGTCACCCATTAATAAAACCTGGATTGCCTGCCAAGGCGAACGGATCGCCAAACATTGCTGCGCCACCCGTTTCAAAGCCAGGCGCAGTAACAACAATTGAAATACCTGAATCGATGAATAAGGATTCCCCAGGAAAAAGCGTACCGGTAAGTTGATCACTGAAGCCATAAAGGGGGCACCCATTAATAGCACTTTGCGACATCATAGATTACAGGAAACTGACTATTGCCATTAAAATTGTGTAGGCCACTGCAATGATGAAAATTATGCCCATACCGTCACTCAATACACTATTTTCTTCTATTAATCCTTTTCTGAAAATATATTTTGCTATGGCATTACCAATAGATCGTACTAAATCAATAATTATTTCCATTCTGTGTTTAATGTTCTCTTGTTGGTAAAGTATCAATCATTGCAGTTATTGTCATTTTGTTATAGCAATGTAAGATGAAAAAAGAATAAACAATAAGTCGCATATTACAGCATATTTTTCTTTATCTATTAGTGCATTAGGGGACAGATCCTGAGGTATCCCCTATTGTTCCTTAGAATAACCTAAATATCTTATATAACTACCCGGTGGAAATTCGAAAAGCGATATATACGACTAACACTATTGAATCACTTAACTACGTTATTCGCAAACTCGTTAAGAAACGAAAATTATTTTCAAGGGATGATGTCGTTAAAGGGTCGTGTATTTTGCAATACAAGAGACATCAAAAAAATTGGCGATGCCGATTAGAAATTGGAAATCGGCCTCGAATCGGTTTATGATTTAATTCGAAGATCGCTTAAAAGATATTATTAAACACGGCGGTTACGAAGAATTATTTACAGGGCGAAGATATTATTCCTACTCTCGTCTAAAACATATTACCCATACCGAAGAAAATTGGCATCCCTCGATTGCATCAGTCAACTTGAAGTAGCAGCTACTTGGTAACGTTGATACAAACAATGCCATAGATATCTATGGCATCGTTTTTTTTGATTCCTCTGTATCACATACCGATTAACTTCTACGTGTACAAAAGAGTCATTACTTGACATTACATGATAGATTAAGCAATGCCCCTGTTATAATCTATATGTGCGGCGACGGGGATAATGAGTGACCCCTTTTTAAATTGCTCTAAATCATCTACAGAAATGAGGTTGCGAAAAAACAACAAGATGTTAGATCTGAAAATTGATGAGTAAGTAGATGTGTGCTCATATTCTTGAGCAAATAGCGTAAGAATCAATGCAAGAAATTTTTGTGCCGAGTATGTTTTGTTCAGCTAATGACACGAGGGTGACAATACCTCTTGGAGGTGGTCAAGTGATTTATTCACGACCCGTAAAGCCTTAGCCCACCGGGTGTATCCCTTTAAAATATCATGTTCAGATATTGAAGACTTATAAGACATCTACAAAAACTGAACGGCAAGCTAATTACAATAGCCCATCTCTACATAAAATAATTTGATGTGTGCTTGAGTACACATCCGTGTCAAGCTGTAAGCCATTACAAAAGGTACTCCTCCGTTTAACCTAAAAAAAGTTGATGGTTCTATTAACACGTCT
>CALZJE010000214.1:0-2094 GCA_945787715.1 uncultured Ectothiorhodospiraceae bacterium
CCATCACCTGGCCCAACCTCAACCTTAGTTTAAAAACCGAACTCGCCGAAGGGAAAGATAATTATCGAACAATCGCTTTCGATTTCGGCATCAGTGCGGTGCCGTTCTTTGGTCTCAATGTTGAAGTTGATATACTACCTGTTATCGCTAAACCGCTAGATGGCGGAATCATTAGCAAATGGCTAATTGAAGAAGCTCAGGCTAGCCTGCAAAAAGGCATTGGTGAGAAAGATGGCCTGGCGTATCTTGAGGGCGATGTCAGTGTCGTGATGACAGGTCAAGGTTCGTTGGGATTTGAAACAAACTTCAAAGGCGACTTTTCAAATAACAATAGTAATATTGAAAAAGTGACTGGTAAACCCGCAAGTGGGAAAATAGAATTTAGCGCTGAAGGTAAGGTTAATATTAAAGGGCACTTCCTGAAAGTTAAAGTTGAATTGGTAGCGGGGATTGGTATTAAATCGGGTATTACGCTTGAAGTGGTTGTTGACGAAGATGAGAAAGGCTATTACTGGAAACCGGATGCGAAGTTTTCGGGGGTTAGGGCTTATATTACTAAGTATGTGAAATCCAAAGCAGAAATCGGAAGTGGTAGTGGAATGTCTTCATTAGGAAGGAGGAAAAAAGCACTGAATCTAACTGTAAAAGACGTCAAAGAATATGTATGGATTGAAGATAAAACACTAGAAACAAACAAAAGATATTTTATTGAATATTAATTATGATTCGAAATTATTTTTCTATTTTATTGGGAATGGTCATTATGTTTAATGCACAGTCTGCAGAATTTAAACAACCAGAGTTTACTCTTGAATTGAGCGTTACTGGAATTGGCGTAGATGTAAAAATTAACGATATTTCAATTGAATTTGATGCCATGGGTGGTCATTCAACGATGACCTATGATGTTAACGAATCTGTGATTTCAGGAATTAACGAGTTAAAGGTCATCGTCTTTCCGTATTTTGAAGAACATGAGGATGGTATTGTACAATCAAAACAATATCATGATGAAGCAGAGGTGAAAGCTACATTATTAGTAAATGAAAAAGGAGAAAAACAAAAAATAGTGTTAAGCCAAATTTTTCTAAAACCAAGCCTTCCACTAAATTCCGATGTTGTGGTTAACAGTAATGCGCAGGGTAAAATGCAAGATGTAGTTCTTGATGATATGAGTCAACCGATTTCATTTCCGGGGATTGTGTTAAATAAACAAATAGTTGCAACTCAGAAAAGCATTCCAGTTCAGAAAAACCATCCGCGGTGGGAATGGCAAGATGGAAAAGAAATTTTGAATACAAAAGAAAATTTCGATTCGCTTTTGACTTTTTATAAAGAAATTTACAATGCTTACAAAGCAAATGATAAAATGAAATTGCTAGAGTATTATGATCATGCCGCCAGCGAATTTTCAGTGGCATATTATTTAAAAGGAGGTAAACAAGAAGGTCATAAATTTATAGAAACAGGTGATGTACTAGATAATCCAGAATTTGAGCTATATGACTTTTATACTGAAGACGTCAAATTAGATATTTTTGCTAACGGGAAGCTAGCCAGAATTATCGATGCGGGTTTTTATCATCCAGTTGTATTTGTTCACAAAACGAAGGATCTTATATATACCTTAAAATTCGGCTTCTACAAAAACAAACAAAACGAATGGGTAATGATTCGTTGATCATTTATTAAAGCAAACAAATCCTTGATAGGGTGGCCCGAATGCAATCTGGGGTCTTATCTAAATCCCGATAGGTGTCACCCATTAGTCAGCCTCGGTCACGGTGTTTTTCAAGGGAGTTGTCGCCTAAGATTAAATTTTATGCCACCTTGTTTTTCTCAACTTCAAATTTACCTTTTTCAGGATTAAGATGAACTTCTTCAATTCGATCCCAGTTCTTAATTTTACCTGACCATCGAGACGGGTTTTGTAATTTTGCGTTTTCATAAACTTGCTTCCGCTTTTCCAATAGCTCAATATCTTCTCCGGCATGACGTTGTGCTGGTGTAACAAACTTGATTCCACTATGTTGATGCTCATGGTTATACCATTGAACGAATCCTTTAACCCAACAACGCGTTGCGCTGATATCT
>CALZJE010000214.1:2112-2689 GCA_945787715.1 uncultured Ectothiorhodospiraceae bacterium
GCTACCATTATCGGAATGCAGCGTAACCTGGTTGCGTTCTATTCCTTCACGCTGACAGATATCAACCATTAAATCGGCTGCGAGCGCGCTCAACTCTTCGTTATGCACTTGCCAGCCAACGATCTTGCGACTGTAAATATCCAGCACGAGATATAAGTAGAAGAAAATACCTTTTATCTGAGTCGGCAAATAGGTGATATCCCAAGTATAAATTTGGTTTGGCGCGACTGCCTTTAGCGCTTTTGGTTTAGTTATTTGTCTGGCTGGTTTACTTTTACCACGGAATTTAAGCTGTTTAAATTCATTTAAAATGCGATAAAAAGTCGCTTCTGAAGCGATATACTGCCCTTTATCAGCAAGTTTTGGCACAATTTGACAAGGGGGTAAATTGGCGAACTCTGGTGCATTGGAAACCTTGATTATGCGTTGACGCTCAAACTCTGTCAGTTTATTTTTTGGCGCATGTTTGGCCTCTAACCGTCCATCTTGATCATTATCTGACTGCCCCCAACGCTGGAATGTTTTTGCGCTGATACCAATGACTTCGCAGGCTTTATCCTGCCTTGCTCCCGATTGA
>CALZJE010000215.1 GCA_945787715.1 uncultured Ectothiorhodospiraceae bacterium
GCCATAGGCGCTTCAGTATCTACTTTAGCAATATCGTCGGATAAATCAAAATTCAAGATTAATATGGCTTCAAATTCACGGGTTGGATCAGTATTTCTAAGCCTAATGGTAAATTTATCCTGCTCAATTTCCACAGTTAAATGGTCAAGCAATTTGTCAAAACCTTGGTGATTTGCACTAAAGTTTGATCGTAGCAGATTGAAATTTTCTTCAACACCAAATTCAAGGAATGATGTACGAAGTAATCTGTGAAATGTAGATTGGATACTATCAATTTCTTCACTTTCTGGTAAATCTAAAATAGAATCATCACTATTAAATTCATCTTCAATATTTCTAGATTTCTTTCCGAAGGCATTTCTCGTTACGATATCAGAAATCGGATGAATATTTGCGATGCCTCTGGAATGTGCAATAGAAAAAAGCTTTCGCTCACTCTCCACATCTACCTTTAGCACAAATGGTGCTTGCGCATCATTTTTGTCTAGTACTGATTTTGTAAATTCGAATCGGCCTTGGTTGTCAGTCGACACAGTTAGTCTTTTACCGTTCGCAGATTTTAGAATAACCTGAGAATTCTTAACAGGTTCGCCAATTGCTGCAACGCCATTAAGGCCGGTACCATCAATACCGCCATCGCCACCACCACACCCATATGTTATGAGTGAGGCAAGCAACAGCACTAACATATTGCTTAACTTTCTGCCGTGTAACATTATGTTACTCCTCTTCTTTTTCGTTTTTAAAATAATAGATACCAACGCCAACCCTACCTGTAGGTTCTTCAGGGTTTGTGTTTTCGTCATTTGAGTGTTCCGCTAACCATCGATCAAAGTCTTTTAACAAATCCAAAGATTTCCCTCTGCTGTATATTCTGAATTCTTCCATGACAGATTCTGCAACATTGGTGTAGGTAACTTGCCGTTGAAAGCGTGCGTCCTTGCGCTCATGGGTCAAGTTGTAAATACCTGTGTCCATCAAATCGCTGTTGTGCTGTGCGATTATTTTTATCATCTCTGCTTCGCTTTCTTTAGGTATGAGGCCTTCTTGCACTAATTCGATTGAATCTTCATCTACTTTTACTACTGCACCAACTCGAAGTAGTTCGTCGAGAATGGCTCTGGAAGTAATGTCACCGCTATATCGATTGACGAGTTCGTCAAAGCATATTTGTGCGCCTTTTAAGGGAATAACTTTTGGTTTGTTATTTTCATCTAAAAACTCTGGATCACGAATCCAACCACTTACAACCTGTTTGGCACGATTTACAGGCCCTTTAGTGGTAAGCAGTTCATCTTCTTCAGCATTCGAAATTCGCCGTACTTCCTTGAGATTTAAACCAGTAAGTACGGCTATCCGTGCATAAGTTTTTTTTCGATTGGGAATGGAGTAATACTTATTTGCTGCATTTACGTAAGATCGCTTAGCCAGTTCAGAGAATTCGCTATGGGATATCTCATGGCGTAAAAGTATCTGCACTAATGGATCTAGGACTTTTAATATTGCTTTTGCGACGTGTAATTTAATTTTTTCCATAAACAGGATAATATTCCTGTTTTTTGAGCTCGTCAACTAAAACAGGAATAATTTCCGAAATTAATGAATAAAATATTGATGAAAGGGATTTTGACTTGGTTCTATGTGATCACACATATAAATAATTGATGATTTTATAAGCACCATTCAGGAGCCTGGACTGAACGATTGCTTTTAGTTGGCAAATAAGGATCATCACCTTACTAACAATAGCAACTATAAATATAATGGAAATGTAATGGCTGACACTTTACATGGCATACAAACCATCAGCCCGACAGATTAAACCTAACCTACTAATGCTTATTATTTGAGCGCATAATTATAAGGAAAACGGAAAATTCTCTAGACTAGGATGATTATAAACTATGGCTAATATTTCGCCAAAACTTCTATCTTCTAATACCTCCGCTGAGTAAGCAGCCAACAGCTACTAGCCCTAGCCAAAATACAATACCCATTCTAGAGTAACGTTAGATTTATGTATTAACACAGAACCGACATCGATTGAAATTTCGAATG
>CALZJE010000216.1 GCA_945787715.1 uncultured Ectothiorhodospiraceae bacterium
CAGGAATTAACGAGAAAACAGCTCGCACCAGCACTGGAGAGGCTTGCTGCCCATTCCCAGTTTCGAGAGAACATGAAACGACTAAAGCTGGAACAGGATCAAATTGACGGAGCAGCTAAGGCCGCCCAGGAAATAGTCAATTTTCTAAATGCATAACAAATCACTGCGCTGGATTTTTACTCCGCTTCGTAAAACCAGTGAGGTCATAAGTTAGGCATATGAGGCACAAATGAAGATCAGACACTTTCTTTACAATTCATTCCTCATAGATAATGGTAAGAATAAAATTGCCATTGACCCGGGGCAATATTTCTGGATTTTTAATTTTAGTAGCCTAATTCCAAAAACAGAATGGAATAGTATTACGCACATTTTGATAACCCATGGTGATCCTGATCATCACTGGCAATCTGATAGGGTAGCGGAAGCTAGCAATGCGCCAGTTGTATGTGGAAAAGAATTAGCTAAAGTCGAAGATGGCAAAACACTACTAGTAGATCCACGCGGTAAAGAGTTGACGTCCTGGGTCCCATTTAAAAATGTACATCCGTTAGATATTGGAGAGTCCGTCATTTTGGGTGATGTCGCAATTGAAGCAGTCAAATCCGTACATGGCCCTATTAGTGTGCCAATCCTGTGGTTTAAAATAAAAAAGCAACCTGGCCCAGGAGAACGAGTTGGTATTGGTTCTGTAGGCTTTAAAATCACAGTAGATGGTAAAACTATTGTGAATCTGGGAGATTCAATTTTTCTAAAGGAATGGACAGGATTAAAACCGGATGTACTGATGCTTCCCATTGGTGGGCTGGGTGATAATACGTGGACAATGGATGTATCCGATGCACTTGAAGCAGTGAAACTCATAGCACCAAAACAGGTTATTCCGTGTCATTATAATGTTCCATTTTTGTGGATAAAGAATATCGCCCCAGCAGATGATCAATTGTTCAAGCGTGAAGTGGAGAAGCTAGGGATCGAATGTAACATCATACAGTCTGGTGATGAGATTGAAATATAATGTCCAACAATTCATTCAAGCTGACCCGTGAAAGGCGCGGACTGGGCTTCGATATGAAAAAAGTATTACTGGCGGGTGCGACAGGATATCTAGGAAGCTATATTGCAAAAACATTGGATCAGAATACGTATGAACTACGTGTGATCACACGGTCGCCTAAAAAACTGAAAAAACTAGGCATCGATATAGGGGACATGTTTCAGGCTGAGTTAACAAGCACAGAGGCAATTAAGGGTTGTTGCAATGGCATCGATACTGTTATCTCAACGGTAGGTATTACACGCCAAAAAGATGGGCTAACTTACTTGGATGTTGACTATCAAGCTAATTTGAATTTGCTAAACGAGGCTCGAGAAGCTGGCGTAAGAAAGTTTATATATGTATCGGTGCTTAACGGTGAAAAGATGCGTCATTTAAAAATTTGTGAGGCGAAAGAACGATTTGTTGAGCACCTGGAAAAATCGGGGCTCGAATATTGTGTTATTCGTCCAAATGGGTTCTTTTCAGATATGTCAGAAATTTACGCTATGGCCTTGAAAGGAAATGTTTATCTTTTTGGAAGTGGGGAGCAAAAAGCGAACCCGATTCATGGCGAAGATCTTGCTGCAGTTTGCGTAGATGCGATAGAGCTTCCAGATCAAGAAATTAAAGTCGGTGGTCCTGATACCTTGACTTATAATGAAATAGCAGAAATCGCATTTGAAGTTATAGGAAAGAAACCCAAGATAACGCGCATACCAGACTGGGTACGCGTAATAATACTCAAGTTCTTAAGGACTTTTACAAACAGTAAATTCTATGGGCCTATTGAGTTCTTTATGACAGTTACAGCAATCGATATGGTTGCACCTGAGTATGGAACGCATCGCCTTAGAGACCATTTCGAAACATTGAATCAATCAGACATAGGGTAAGCGCATGTGTCGAGCCTAACTAGTCGACCCTGAAAAACCCACAAGCTCCTGACCAATAAAGAAAAAGAAGCTGGAATGAGATAAAATAACGTCCAGAAACCGGTGTTAATCGCAGTAAA
>CALZJE010000217.1 GCA_945787715.1 uncultured Ectothiorhodospiraceae bacterium
CAGCGCGGAATTATGAGCCCACCTTTGGGATTAATGCGGATTGACGCACATCCATTTGCTCAGGCAGGAAGAGTTGGATCCTTTAATACTATTAACAATGTATCCTGGTCAACCAGTGTTGGCTTGGAGATAACAGCAGATATAAATTTTGGCTATGGTGGCTGGCCTTTTCTATTAAGCACCGGTATTGCTGAAGGTTTAAATACTTATGGAGAAACACATTATTGGGTTGAAATATCTGCTGAATTTTGATTAGAAAAACAATCGCTATAAACACAGATGTTCAACCCACTTCTCAGAAAAATGACATCAAATCCATGAATGACCATTCTAGAAAATAATTTCAATTACCGAAGCACTGTTAATCGTTTGATAAATATTTAACACCAATAAAACCAATAAAAATGAAAGTAGCCCCATAAAACATTTATCTCTAAACGTTACTTGTTCCCTTTCTGAAAAGTAACTTTTTTCCAGAATGCTTTTTTCTACCACTCGCTCATTTCGTGTAAATACTGGGATCATTTTCTTTTCCTCGCTAATTGCTAGTTATACACATACTACGGCGAATGCATTAATATTAATGTGCCTCAGTTAACAAAAGATACGGACTTTGCTTCAACTTAGAAAAATCAGTTGATCCACGAGTCAGTATACAACTGTTTTTTTGAGATTTAACTTAAAAAGGCTCACCTTGCATAATAGAGTTAAAAAAAGCTGTTAAAGCGGATACAGCTCACAGTTCTTCAGTATTAGCGAATTAAGCTGAAAAAAAAGGGAGCAAAAATGCTCCCTTTTTGAGACTAATGTTAATACCGAAAGTTATTCTGGAATCTTTATCTCACTATCACGTACGATTTGTTTTGCTTGTTGGATTCGCAAACGCAAAGAATTCAAGCGGATAAATCCTTCAGCATCAGCTTGGTTATACGCACCATCATCTTCTTCAAAAGTTGCGATATTTTCATCAAACAAGTTATCTGTATGTGAGTCGCGACCAACAACAACGACGTTTCCTTTGTATAATTTTAAGCGAACGCGACCATTCACGGTTTTTTGCGATTCATCGATCATAGCTTGCATCATATTGCGCTCAGGTGACCACCAGTATCCGTTATAAATCAAAGACGCATACTTCGGCATTAACTCATCTTTTAAATGTGCGGCTTCTCGATCAAGCGTGATAGATTCAATGGCACGATGTGCTTTTATCATTATGGTACCTGCTGGTGTCTCATAACAACCACGAGACTTCATACCAACATAGCGATTTTCTACAATATCCAATCGACCAATACCATTTGCACCACCTATCTTGTTTAAGGTTTCCATCACTTCTGCCGGGGTCTTGGCTTCACCATTTATCTCAACGATATCTCCACGCTGATAAGTGACTTCAATATAAGTAGGTTCATCTGGTGCATTTTCAGGTGAAACAGTCCACCGCCACATAGATTCTTCTGGCTCATTCCAAGGATTTTCTAACAGACCACCTTCATAAGAGATATGCAATGAGTTCGCATCCATCGAATAAGGAGATTTCTCACCGGGCTTCTTGTCAATCTTAATGCCATGAGTTTCTGCGTAAGCTAACAATTTCTCTCGTGAATTGAGATCCCACTCACGCCAAGGTGCGATCACGTGAATATCTGGTTTTAAAGCGTAGTAACCTAACTCGAAACGGACTTGGTCATTCCCTTTCCCGGTCGCACCGTGAGACACTGCATCGGCACCTGTTTCTTTGGCAATTTCGATTTGACGTTTAGAGATTAACGGGCGCGCAATAGATGTTCCTAGCAAATATTCACCTTCATAAACGGTGTTTGCGCGAAACATGGGGAAAACGAAATCCCGAGCAAACTCTTCTCGTAAATCTTCAACGTAGATCTCTTTAATGCCTAACGCTTTTGCTTTTACCCGTGCTGGCTCAACTTCTTCTCCCTGGCCAATATCAGCAGTAAAGGTAACCACTTCGCAGTTATATTCATCCTGAAGCCACTTTAATATGATGGATGTATCCAAACCACCTGAGTAGGCTAA
>CALZJE010000218.1 GCA_945787715.1 uncultured Ectothiorhodospiraceae bacterium
AAAAAGGTATTTGGAAAACGATTGTTTTAATGTGGCGTTTGCGTTTGGCGTTTTTTTTGGGTGTTTCACCGCATAAGTTAGTTAGGAAATATTATTAACAGGCATTGGTCAGCCCCTGAGAAAATTTTTTAATTATTAGTGCGTTGCGCTTGAAATAGAGAAACAGAATGCAACTAAAGACATAAGCCTCTGATTGTAGTAGCCTATTCCGTTTATTATAATGGATTATCGGAAAGCATAGCATGGAATCAATTCAGATAGAGCGGTTAGATCATCATGGTATCGTTGCCGGCATTATCGACGAACTTAAGATCGTTGAAATTATTGATGGACAAATCGAAGCAGACGATCAAGAGGAAGTTTCAACTGGCGAAGCAGTTAAAGCCATGATAATTAACGGTCTGGGCTTTTCGAATAGGCCTTTGGTTTTAACTCCCCAATTCTTTGAAAATCTTCCGATGAGTGCGCTATTTCGAGAAGGCGTTAATGCAAGTCACTTTAATCGCTATAAACTTGGGCGCAGCTTGGACAAGATTTTTGATTATGGCTGCGAAATATTGTTTAGCACGATAGCTACGTTCGGGTGCCGCCAGGAAAAGGTAGACCAGCGTTTTAATTCGCTCGACAGCACCAGCTTTTCCTTGAATGGTGACTATTTAATTGAGGAAGGCAACAACGCTATTCACATCACACATGGGCACTCAAAAGATCATCGTCCTGATCTAAAGCAAGTTATGCTGGAATTAATGGTTTCTCAAGACGGCGGTGTTCCTTTTGTGAGTAAAAGTTGGGATGGCAACGGATCTGATAACGTCATATTTGAAGAACGCGCTGCAGCACTCATCAATGAATTCAAAGCCAGTGAAGCACCCAGGTACTTGGTTGGCGACAGCAAGCTATACCATAAAAAAGCGAAAGAAACCTTGGCACTAATACCCTTCATTACTCGGATACCCGGTAGCCTTAAGCTCGAGCAAAATATCATTGACCAAGCGCTATCGTCCCCACTGCAATGGGTTGACATGGGCGACGGGAATCGTTATCAGCGTTTTGAATTGTGCCACTATGAAATAGAGCAACGCTGGCTCGTCATCCACTCAGAGGCTGCTCTCAGCCGCGCTAGATCAACTTTAGTACGGCAACAGGAAAAGGAAAGCAAGCAAATAGAAAAAGCGCTGTTCCATCTTCAGGCTCAACGCTTTGAGTCAGAAAATGCCGGAAAAAATGCATTGGAGGCGCGGGTGAAGACGTGGAAATTTCATCAGGTAAAAGAGATATTATTAACACCACAAAAACACTACACTAAAAAAGGCAGGCCCAGTGCAAAAGCGAAAGCTGCCGGTGTCAACTGGCAAATTCAAGCAACGTTCAGTGTAGACGAAAATTACATTGAGACACAATCTCAACACAATGCCTGTTTCGTGATAGGGAGCAATATCAAAGACGATGAGCTGACCGATACCGAGCTCTTTCGAGGTTACAAAAGCCAATCAAATGTTGAAGGTGGATTTCGATTCCTTAAGGACCCTCTGTTTTTTGTGTCATCATTATTCTTAAAAAAACCCTCGCGAATTGAGGCGTTGTTGATGATAATGACATTATCACTTTTTGTTTACTCAATTGCTCAAAGACGCATTCGAGCTAGCCTAGCTGCGCAGAATGAAACAATACCCAACCAGATTGATCAGCCTGTAAGACGCCCTACACTGCGTTGGATTTTTCAGTTATTCGAGGGAATAAATTTCATTACACTAACCTTCAATGACATGATAAAAACAACTGTAGATAGGCTTAATGATCTACGGCTAAAAATACTGCGACTATTGGGCTCTGCGGTTTGCAAAATATATCAAATTTCTGCGGAGGGGGGATGACCAATGTCTGTTTTAAGAGTAATAATTCACATTTTTTTCTATTCGCATACTGTAGCCTTGTATCCAATGGTTATAGAGATTTATCAGAATTTAAGTTTGAAACATTGATTAGAATTGATCATATAAGCTACTGATCTATGATG
>CALZJE010000219.1 GCA_945787715.1 uncultured Ectothiorhodospiraceae bacterium
AAAAAGGACTAGGGATAGTCAGAAATATGTTTGATAACAACGCAATAGAGGATCTTCCGTTAGCGGCTTAACCGGTGTACTATTTTGTATTGCACCCGTGGCCAGGTTGAAGAGGTATTGGTCGTCGGCGAAGCGGAAGGTGTTGCCGATGTCTGCTGCGAAGGAGTTGGGATAGAAATACGGCGCGCGCAGTCGTAGGCAAAAATCTTCTTTCGGTCATTTATACAGTTTATCAATAACTTATAAGTGCACTTGTCACATTTTTGGTGTTCCGATAGTAGACACCTTTTTGATGCTCTCCATATCCGACGTTGTTGTGGTACGTTAAATAGACTATATTAGGTACCATATATCGATGTAAGAAAAGGTATCTCCGATGAAGTTAAGCCGAGCTGTAAAACCAATTAGTTATTTGAAACAACACACGGCTGAAGCCGTGAAACAGGTCAATGAGAACAACAGTGCTATGGTCATCACCCAAAATGGTGAGGCCAAGGCCGTGTTAATGGATATTGCGGAATACGAGCAAACACAGGAGTCGTTCGCACTCTTAAAGATGCTTGCGCAAAGTAAAGAAAGTTTTCACCAGGGGAGACATAAGCCTGCTAGAAAAGCGCTGGCTGACGTTCGTAGGCAACTCAAGGAGCGGGGTTATTGAAACGCTACCAAGTTCGCATCACTGAAGAGGCTGAATTAGACTTAGTTGAGCTATATGACTATATTGCAAGGAAGGACTCGGTTGAGAATGCGGACTACGTGCTTGATCACATCGAAACATTAATCCTGAGTTTGGACCAGCAACCCGCGCGCGGCCATTATCCACCGGAACTGGAAAAACAAGGTATCAAAGACTTCAGGGAAGTGCACTTTAAACCATACCGAGTCATTTATGAAATTGTTGGCAATCGCGTTATTGTATTAGGGGTGTTCGACGGACGTAGAGATATGCAATCGCTCTTGGAAAGGCGGCTTTTGCGATAACGAAATTTCGGCATGGTTCAAAAAGGGTGCAATACAAAATAGTACACCGGTTAATCCTGTGTGTTGCGAATTCGTAAATCAAGCGGCCATTGGCGTTTGGAAAAGTCCACGGCAGTGCTTTTGCCATCGATAGTGTTCAAGGCTGGCGACGTTCGGGATTGCATCTATAGGATCTGCTTTTTGTTCAGGCGTGCTACCTTCTAACGACCAGTGGCCTCGGACTTCGTTGTAGTAGTGTTTGAAGTCATTTAACTTGTTCAATAAATCTCTCTCATTCCAAAACAGCGTGCGATCTAATAGCTCTCTTCGACACGTTCCGATGACGCGCTCGATGAAGGGATGCGACGTCGGACAACCTGGAACACTCTTGATTTCATCGACGTCGATGATTCGCAGATTAGCTTGCCACCGATGGAATTCGAAAAGTGGGTCATTATCAGAACTTAAATACTTCGGTAGTTTTTTACCCGCAATGATTTGGTTAAATAGACAACATACCGCAACACCATGAAGATCGCCTGCGTGCACGGCAAAGCCGATGATTGTGCGGGTAAACTGATCCATGACGACCATCACCCAATGCGTCTTCAAGTGAATCGATTCACAACGGAACAAGTCTATGGACCACAAGCTGTCTTTCATGTGGCCGATGAACGTTAGCCAAGACGGGCCGCTTCCGCGAGGAGGCGATTTCTTATACTTTCTGAGAATACGCCCGACCGTAAAACAGCTGATTTTGATGCCAAAACTTTGAAAAATCTGCATGGCGATGCGGCGATAGCCATAGTTGGGATTGCGTCGTTTCATCTCTAACACGAGATCAATGAGTGCCTGCGAAGGCGGCTTTCGTCCCGGCTTCTTGCGCGTTTTATTGGAATAGAGGTGACGATATTTTCTCTTCACTAATGCTTGATGCAGTTTTAGAAAGGTGTCTGTTTTTACGATGATTGCGATTTTCCGTAACCGATTAGGATTAATCAAGAAGCTGAGGAGGACGTTTTGAGGTTGGGGGCACGTTTTCTTGTGCGTTGAACAACGATGAGTTGTTGCCTGAGTATGAGGTTTTCAGAGGCAATCGCTTTTACGCCACCCGGTTTTAGCAGGTTGAAGAAAGTGATCAACAAATGAACTGTGAATTCGAATAGCGCGCGCATGGTAAAAATCATACCGTATTGATATGTTTTGGCAAGCGGTCGTAAGTCACTGTTCTGTCAAGTCGCTTACGGTTTCGCAACACACACGCTGCGCATACACGATAGCATCTCTCTCGGGCAATCCGACGTATTGTGCAACATGTCGAACGATTTCTGACGGAATCTCTTTTAGGGGGATGAACCGGCCCAACGTTTCAAATACCTTCAGCAGTGTAAGCAGACCGAGTCGCCCCTGCTCGGACCAAGTGGCATTGAACGCCCACTCAATCTCATCAGGCCAGGGAGTAAAGAGCTGTTTGAGGTCACGCGTAGTGAGCGGACTATTTTTACACGAATCTTGTCGTAAGGTGCTATATTGTTGGGGACCCAATGATAGCAGGCCCTACCTACTCGGGCGAGACTCAGTTTTGACAGATCCCCTGACAAGGCTTGTCAGAAATGTTCTATTCTGAGCAAGATTTTTAATGGGTGTCCACCTAGCTTTTAATGACACTCTTTCGCACCTAACCCACATGTACCTCTTAATAGCAGCAATCCTGTAGCATCCTTTGATGTAATAGACACCATTAGAAGTCCAGATTTAGCAGAGTAAATATATTGCAAGAGCTCATCGTCTTGCTTTGAACTAATTACAAGTACTTCGTACGTATTTCCAAGATAGTTAACTTTCTCTCTGCCAGTTATTTCGTAGCTTAATTCATTATTCTCCCACCGAATTAATTTACTACCGACAACGTCTTTCGGCACAGCAAAAGAAAAAATTCTTGAGCTTATGCAATAAAAATCGGATACTTCTTCGCAAAAAAGAGCTTCATAGCCTAGGTGGTTATTTAAAGATACTTCTTTTGAATCAGAATTTATTACAATACTGCTCTTCGAAGAGAACGGATTACTATATGTATATTCTCGCGCAGTAGCTGTGTTCACTAACAACGAACAAGAAACGACAATCATTAATGCAGCTCGTAAAAAAAACATAATCAATTTTTGCATATACATTCCGCGAAGTCATTTGCATCACTTTCAAATTTTGGAACAAAACCAGGAACTCTTCCTATATTAAAGATATCACTCCTCTTAATTTTCCAGTCGTTTGTTCGCATCAAATGTCTAAACTCATGGGCAATTAAATTATTCCGAAACCCTTCACTCATGCCTGCAAACTTTTTATATCTTGCACTAAATTGCGATGGCACTAGATAGAGGTCCGTTGATTGCAATTTGTAATCAGTAAATGCTGCAACTTCACCTCTTGAATAGCCACCTTTGGCAGGACTTCTGGATGGATTATATGTAATATCCCAATCGTGCAACATCTCAAAGAAATTCTCATTCAATGGATTATTACAATTATTATTTTTTAAACCACTTGATAGATTATCTAAGGCAGAAGAAATCGCTAGTAGATTCTGCTTTGTACTTTCAGTTGGTTCCACGCCAGGAGCAAGTCTAACTGATGCTAAACCAAGCGGGTCGATCAAATAAAGTGGATTACTTTCCACATAAGCATAGGTGTTAAATCCTCCCTCTAAACCAATCGGATCACTCTGCACATACCGTCCAGTGGATGGGTCATAATCCCTAAAGTAGTTGTAATGTAACCCGGTCTCTTGGTCGAAGTATTGGCCCGGAAACCGTAGATTAAACGTCATCTGACGCCCGTCATTATCCGCGTCTTCGTCCACTGTCGTAGCACCAAACGGTGTCGCCGTGGCAGAC
>CALZJE010000220.1 GCA_945787715.1 uncultured Ectothiorhodospiraceae bacterium
AGTTTCTCGCTCGTCTAAAACGATGGGGTAATACATGTTGAACAAGCAACCATAAAAAATATTCACCGGTGATTTTTTGATAGACGAATCGTTTTGTTTTACTGTCTTGATAACGATACGTGACCATCCCATCTTCGCAACTGATGATATTTTTTTCAGCAATGACGCCACGGTAGAGATATCGGCCGAGGTAAACCAGTGCTTTTTTTCCTGATCCGACAAATCGGCAATCGACCACCCACTCCTCTGGGTGTTTTTGGGGAAGATCAAGCTTTTCTGCTGTGATTGCCGCCAGCATTTTTGCACGAAACACGTTTGCCAGCGCTTTATGACTGAAAAGAAAGGGCCGCTTTTTTCCGCTACTTTTTGTTCGCCATAGTTTTTTCGATTTCTCGATGGCAGCAGCAGGTATCACGACATGAACATGCGGATGGAAATCCAGATTACGCGCATGTGTATGTAACACAGCAATGGCGCCCGGCATCCCTTTGAGTTGCTTATCATTTAGACTAAATGATTTTAATGTTTCCCAACAATTTTCTATCATCGCTGAATACATTTGACGTTGATGAAACCAGGCCAGTGATCGGAATTGCGACGGGAGTGTAAAGGTTATTAAAAAATAGTCTGCTGGCACACGTTTGCGCAATTGTGTTTCAATCCATTGTTGGCTCTCATGGTGTTGGCAATGCGGACACGATCGATGACCACACGAGTGAGGTATGACTGTTTGTTCACCGCAATCGGTACAACTGGCTAACATGACTGGGCTATGCTGGGTGCGACAAGTCTTCATGGCAGCCAGTGCTTTCAGGTGTGACGGCAACAGTTGTTGTTGATAGCGAGTGCCAAATGAGGATTCAAATGTCTGAATGATGTCGGAGAGTAACATTATTTAACGCCCTCCCACTGGATCGAAAATCGTCCCATCAAATGGTTAATGGTTTGTTCGGTGTTGTTTGCACTTTGTGAGGTTAGGTGGGTATATCTACACGTTGTTTTTAAGCTGCTATGGCCGAGTATTTGTTGTACTTCGAGTAAACTGACACCCGAGTAAACTGACACCAGCTTCAATGAGATGTGTCGCGTAGCTGTGTCGATTATGCCGAGCTCGGCATAATCGTCATTATGCTGAGTTGCGGATTATCCCCAGTAATTTTTGGCCCTATATTTAAGTCATTGATCTAGCTACCAATATTTTTTATCAACTTCAGACAACTCGGCATAATATTGCTCTTTAATTCCTTTTTGGTTCTTCAATCCACGAATCATATAATACAAAGAATATTGTAAAATCTTTCTTAAAAACGCTTTTCACTTTTGTATTTATGCGGCAGTCTAATGAGAAAACACTTGAGCCAAAGTAGTTACCAAGCATTAAGTTGCTAATGAACATCCTCAAAATAATACTAAGAGCTATGAGGCACGAAATTGTGCTGGGAACTTTTAAATCAAATAATTAACTTTTGGAATATTTTGGTGTGATCCAATTATGCCGACTAAATAATCTGTAATTCTCCTGATATGGCTAAGATATTGGGAGATTTTAAAACAACTCAGCATAATCCGGAACTCAGCATAATGTGAATTGCTTTTTTTACATGGCGTTGCACTGTCGCTTCTATGATGTGATGACGTCGATATACATTACCGCGAGGATCAAGTGCGACTTTCTCTGCAAGAAAGACATATTTCCAAGCTAATTGAGATGCAGCGTTTGGATATTTCTTACTTAATGCATTGGGTAAATATACCGCACCATGACCGTTTGCCATGTCAAAATCATGGAGATTATTAACATATGAAATCTGTTCTTTTAACGGAGCTATCAATGATTGAGGAAGAAGAGTTCGACGCTCCTTATTACCTTTTCCATCTTTCACAATAATAATAGACATATCAAAATCGATATCTTTAACTCTAAGCCTTAAACATTCACTAATCCGCAATCCACTGCCATACATAATTTTTGCACTAAGTTGATAGACGCCGGATAAGTTATTAACGACAGATAATGCCTCTTGATGGCTAAATACAGTCGGAATTTTTCGCTTCCTTTTAGAGTATTTTATATCCAGGTCTTTTAGTTCACGTTTTAAAAATCGTTTGTATAAAAATACTAGCGCATTTAACGCCGTTCTTTGTGTATTTTGAGCAACATTTCGGTTAATGACCAAATGGTTAAGAAATGCCTGAATTTCGTTTTCACCCATCTCTTCTGGATGACGCTTGCCGTGGAAATGAATGAAATGCACAACCCATTGAATATAGGTTTTTTCTGTTTTATAGGCAAGATTTTGAGTGCGAATATAAGCACGCAGCCGATCAAGGAATTTCACAGGATTTGCGGGAATAGGTTTTGGAATGTCTAACATTGCACTTCAACTTATACTGTTTATTAATACAGTATTTAAAAATCATACCTGTGTCAACTGTATTATTATTAACCAGATATTAGAAGCCCTAGTCGCATATATTTTCCAAACGGAAGATGCTAATTTCTATATTGTTGATATAAAGTAATATTTTCAGAGGGTGGGTATTTAACCAAGTGGATAGGCAACTGAGAATATAGGCAACCGCCGTTGGTATATAAGACACTAATAAAAATCAGATTTTAATAAGCCATTGTATTCACAGCGAGTTTGTGCGACTCTTTTGTTTTGGGAAGGTGGTATATACGACGGGGTGATATGTGACCGGGGTTTTAGAATAAAACTGTTATATACCGCCCAAAATGAGGTGAAATCTATGAAACCAAAATTCAGTCCTGGAAAAAACATTGCTATAAAAGTTCCAGCTCATGAATTTGAGAAGATGGTGAATTTTTATAAGGTGGTATTAGGGTTAAAGCAAAAAGATGCCAGTTCCCCCGACGAATTTAACTCGGTAACATTCGAGTTTGGCGACAAAAACTTATGGGTAGATAAAATATCGGGGATAAGTCAAGCCGAGGTATGGCTTGAAATTGAGACAGACAATGCCGTTGAGGCTAAAAAATACCTCAAAGAGCAGGGTTGTGCGATTAGAAATGAAATAGAACCTTTGCCACCTGGCTTCAATGGTTTTTGGTTGAGCAGCCCGTCCAATACTATTCATTTGGTTAATGAGTAATGCATATAACAAGTTGCTCAAAAGGGACAACCAACCGCTCGTTTTACTCACGGCTGGTTGCCCCTTAGCAAAGCGTTATGCGCAGACTGCTGAGTTCAACCTACGAAGGAAATCACTTTACTGTCTTTCCA
>CALZJE010000221.1 GCA_945787715.1 uncultured Ectothiorhodospiraceae bacterium
TAACGAGCCTGTAGAAAAACCCAATCAAAACACAGAAAGGTTTTCTTCCCAGCGCTATTTTTATATTTAATATTCATAACAAGCATCGATATCAATAAGCACATCATATTTCACTATTATCAAACAATCGCTCTCGTTGGCTCTCATTATGCCCCATTCCATGCAAATCGATGTATCTTGAACACATTGTGAATCATGCTCATCAACTGCCACTGCGCATTAACCTTTTGCTTACCCCTAAGGCTGAATCGTTTTATACCAATGTTTGTATTGATGTTGCCAAACACCGGTTCGACAGTGCCCAGTCGCTGGCTGTAGATGTGTCGTCCCAGGCTTGAATCGATCTTTTGTTTCATTTTCTCAATGAGCCCTTCTTTTTTATCAGCGGTCATGCCTAGCTTGATGTTTACCTGTCGCGCGGATTGCTGAGCTGGGTTTCTCAAGCACTTACTTTTCAGTTGACAGGTGAAACAGTCCTTTTCATAGCCCTGAAATTGCATAAAGCGCTGGTTTCCGATCTTGCCATCCAGGCATTTCAACCACATGGCCTTGCCGGCTGGACAGGTGCAGCTTTTGTTTTTTATGCTGACTTTAAAGTCATCGACTGTAAACTTAATTTTTGGCTTGAGTCGATCATTGGGTTTGTGCCGCTCATAAGTCTTAAAGTGTGGATCACGGGCACGAAAGCCAGTATCGGCAATGTATGCATCGATTTTGTTGGCATTCAGATACTCAAGCGATTTTTGATTGTGATATCCGCTGTCAGCAGTGATCTTGATTTGCTTCTTTTTCTTGTTGCTAAGTGACAGATTGGTAAAGGCATCATCAATGCTGGGCTGCAAAAGATTATGTTCCTGGCCCTGGCCGTGCGCTTCGGCCTGAACAATAACCTGATGTTTGCTATCAACGGCCGCCACGCCGGTGTAACCCTGAATGACACCATGACTGGTTTTCATCTTGGCACTGTCGTTATCGGTGATATTGCTTTGCACTGTCTTGCCGCTGACACCTTTTCGATCTTCGTTTTCAGCCAGAAACTGTTTGATCTTTTTACTGGTCTGTTTGAGTTTGTCGCACTGCAGCTTCTGGCGTTTGATGATGTCATCACTGAGGTCGTGTTTATCTGCTTCACGGTGTTTGCTGAGCATCCGTTTAACCGCTCGATCAATCTTGGCCTTCTTTTTCTTTAGATCAGCATGCGTGCCGCTCCACTCTTTGCTGGCATTGCTTGGCAGCTTGCAGCCATCAATGGCAAACATCTCTTTGCCAATCAGACCTTCGGCGTCACAGACCATCAGCACTTGCAGGAACAGCTTTGAAATTTCATCCGCTGAACCAGAGATAAAATCAGCAAGGGTGGTGAAGTGTGGCTGGCTATCGGCTGATACCGCCATGAACAGAATGTTTTCACGGCAAAGCTGTTCGATCTTGCGGCTGCTGGTGATGCCGCGTGAGTAAGCAAGAAGCACTATCTTTAACAGAATCGCTGGATCATAGGCTGGCGCACCACCATCATCGTTTTGATAGCGTGCACTGAAGATACTCAGGTCGAGTTCGTTTTCGATTAAATAGGTCAGGCTGTGTTCAAAGGTGCCGGGGAGAATTTGGCGATCAAATGAGATGGGGATCATCTTGGTTTGATCGTAGTTGTAGTCTTTGAATCGTGCCATCATCTGCCCCCAGAGTGGTTGTTAAATATAGATTGATGCTAGCAGATTTAGGGTTTTTCTACAGCCTCAACGCGATTAGGGGTTAAAACTCGCACATTTCACTTTTCATATTGCTTCGATAACAAGCCATATTTCTCTTATAATTAAAATTGGTAATATTACTAAGCTGATTTTCCTTGCCTTTCTATGTAATTCTTTGTGCTTTTCATCGGCCTCACTTCTATATAAAAGCACCGTCATTACAATTAGAAGAATTATGTAGGCAACTTGCATCCATAAACTTTCAGTCATACCTAAAAAACCTATAAATATTCAAAAACATGATGAATAGTAACTTTCTCAACAAAAGACATCGCTAATGGCCACTTAAACCCCTAACAGTTGTATAAACGAGACCCGACGTCTCGTTATACATTTTTAGATTTTATCTCTTCTTTCACATCGTAATACGGCTTTGGAACTCTTAACTAAATACCACCACTGAACTTAAATGTTATTTTATTCATTTGTATATTTCGATATTAATTTAGCGGACCCTAAACTCACTACTATCGCTATAACCGTAGAAACTGCAATCAAACCAAGATTTTGTACTTCATCGCCAAGATGTTTTTGCTCTTCAACAATAACTGCTCCGTAAACGATCACAGAGATAATCCCCGCTAGCGCACCAAACACTACGAAACCGCCGACCGTTAAGATATTTATCGGAATCTTTGTAATTTTCAGACAAAACAACCCAAACGCTGCATAGAGCAATAGAATAGGAATTATTGTTAGTAACTTAAAAATATTCTTAAACCCTCATTAAAATCTAACAGTTGTATAAACGAGACCCGACGTCTCGTTATACATTTTTATGTGTAATTTTCAAAATATTGAAAAAACGACAACCACAACCATTACCGATACTACAGTCAGATAACCTGCAACACCTACTATTGCAGTTTTGGTGCCATCCATTTTTTTCTTTTCTATTGTTTCAATATCGTCATATTTAATTTGAATGCTTTCACCAATTATTGAGGTGTCACTCATTTCCTTGACTTTAATATCCATGGCTGTTCCATCATTTGTGACAACTTTTATTTTGTCACCTTTTTGTATGTTTGAAGCTATTGAAGATGGCGACTTTTCTATTTTAGTTAAAGTAGTGCACCCCGATAAAAACACTAACACTACTATTGCCATAGCGATAAACTTCATTACACCCCCAATTCACTTCGTGACACATAACAGTTGTATAAACGAGACCCG
>CALZJE010000222.1 GCA_945787715.1 uncultured Ectothiorhodospiraceae bacterium
TAATACAAATTCATCGCCACCAAAGCGTGCCAGGGTGTCTCTATTTTTGCGAATTTTGTTGCCAATAATCGAAGATATTCTTTGTAACAACTGATCGCCAGCTAAGTGACCACAAGTGTCATTTACAACTTTGAATTGATCAAGGTCTATGTAGCAAAGTGTGTGTTCACCACCATTACGAGTAATGCCATCGACCATTTTTTGCAAATGATCTTCAAAGGCAGGGCGGTTAGTCAGGCCGGTGAGAGTGTCGTGCTTGGCCTGGTAATCGAGTTGCCGGGCGAGTTCATGTTCATCAGTAATGTCACGGAATACCATAACTGCACCAATAACATCATTATTACGATTTCTGATTGGTGAGGTGACATGATCAATTTTTACCTTTGTGCCTTCACGATTCAGGTAGGTGATATCCTGCGTTGAGAAAATGACAGTTTGTTTGTTTAAACACACATCTACGGGGCTAGACGCGGGTTTGTTATTGTTGTCAAAGTGGCTTCTAAAAATATTAGTAAGTGTTTTGTTATTGCTTTCTGCCAAATGCCAGCCGGTAATTTTTTCGGCCGCAGGGTTCATGTATTCTATTTTACCTGAGGCATTGGTACGGATGACACCATCGGCTATGGATTGCAAGGTGATACATACTTGTCGCAATTGATCTGCACGAAATGGTTTTGAAATATAATCAACAGCACCATCGATGATTAGTTGGGCAGCGCGCTCTGGTGTTGATTGGGCAGTCATCATCACAATAGACTGATTGGGTGAATCTTTAATAATTTCCTTCAGCACTTGGTTGCCGGACATCTCTGGAAGCATGACATCCAGAAGCACAAGATCATGGCGTTTTTGCTTCCAGCTATCCAAGCCCATTTTTCCCGTTGTTGCCACATCTATATCAAAACGGTTTGATAAGACGCGGTTGCATAGCTCAACTGTATCTGGGTAATCCTCTACAACCAACAGGCTTGATTTTGGCGCGCCAGGATTTTCTAGTCGAAAAAGGTCAGATAAAACACAAGGCAGAGTATGAAATTTTTCGTAGGGGATAAATCGATTAATTTGAAATGCTTTTGATGTGGCTTGTGCAATGCGCTCACTATAGCCATCAGAGATCATAACAATTGGTATGTTTTGTTTGACAGTAAGTGCGCCAGAGCGAATGATTCTGGCAAAACGCCAGCCATCTACAGGCTCTAATGCGACAGCACAAACAATGGCGTCGAAATTTTGGCTTGTCAGCAAATTAATAGCAGTTTCGCTGCTATTGGCGGTAACGATTTCATTAAAGCCAGACTGCTCTAGCACATGTTGAATTGCTTTTCCTTGCGCATCATCCATTGTAACGATCATGACATTTTTACTTGCCAACAAAGCGACTTCCTCCATACATCCTTTACAGATCAGTTCTGAACGATTTAACTGTCAGACAATAGACTATCGGTATTGACGCCATTCTCTTTAGTCGAAGGGAATGATTACATTAAATGTAGACCCTACTGCATGCTCACTTTCGACCTTTATTGAACCATTCATTAACTGACAGAACTGATATGTTATCGCGAGTCCCAACCCTGTTCCTTGGTAGCGACGTGTGTGCCCGCCATCAATCTGATAAAAGGGGTCGAATATATGCTCGACCTGGTCCTGATTCATCCCGATGCCGCTGTCTTTAATCTGAAACTTCAGTGTTTCAGGCGTTTGTAATACCTTAAAAATAACATTGCCATTATGGGTGAATTTGGCAGCATTGCCTAATAAATTAAGTATGATCTGGCGTAACTTTTCACCATCTATGTTAACCATGCTACGGCTAAGTTGTTTGGAATACTCAAGCTGATTGTTATTTGGGCTCATGAGGGGTTTGATAGTTTCAACAACATTATCCAGCAATTGGTTTAGGTCGACGTTTTGTGGGCTAGCTTCTATCTTGCCGGCTTCAATCTTCGACATATCGAGAATGGAGTTAATCATGTGAAGTAAATGCTCGGCATTTTGGATGATGGTATCGATATCATGCTGAATTTCCACTTGATCCGGTGGCAGTATTTCAATGATCAGGTCGCTATAGCCGAGTATTGATTGCAGGGGTGTGCGTAATTCGTGGCTGACATTTGAGAGAAAATTTGATTTGTTGCGATTGGCTTTGATTGCCATGTCTCGTGCATACACCAGGTCGCGGGTTCGT
>CALZJE010000223.1 GCA_945787715.1 uncultured Ectothiorhodospiraceae bacterium
CATGCCTCTGCATTTGACTCAGAGCAACTTTATAGGCGAATGAATAATTGCCAAATTTAACAATCGGTTAGGAATCTCACTTTCAAAAAACCGTCGATTGTATCGATAACAAAATTCATTGAGGTATTCCTGTAAGTATTTCCCCGATACACCATGGAAAGTGCCCAACAAAAACGTTTTTAAATTGCCTATCGCAATATGCACCCAGGGAAGCCATTCATCGACTTTGTTGGATGGTGTGACGCGCGCCTCATGATCATGATGTTCATGAATCACATTGAGCGCGGGTAGCGCATCACTACGGACCTGTTGACCTTCGCAAACACTCTTTTTTACAAAGTCTCTAACTGTTTCATGATTGACGCTACTGACTGCTTTCATTGCAATGTACCCCGCCTGATTCTCCTTGCTTTCACACGCGATCAGGACAGAGGTTTTACCCGCCGCCCCGCGTCCACGTTTGCCTGATTGTTTTCCGCCAACCAAGGCATCATCAACCTCAATAACACCGCTGAGAAGATACAGACTATCCCTGTGCCCCATTACTTGGCGAAGTTTTTTGAGCATCAAACGAGCTGTTCGCCAATTGACCTCAATCAGCTTGCTCAAGCGCACTGCTGAAATACTGCCTTTATCCGAGCCCACGAAATAAATCGCCCAAAACCATTTTCTTAATGGCAGGTGACTACGATGAAAAAGGCTACCTGCTTTGATTGACGTTTGGTGTTGGCAAGCAGCGCACTGATAAAGTTGTCGCGTTTGAATGAAGTGGGCATGAGTATGGCTGCATTGAGGGCAAATAAAACCCGTCGGCCATTTCAGTTCCTGAAGATAATTTAAGCAGTCACTCTCTGTTTGAAAGCGCGATTGCCATTCGAAAAAGTTTATTTTCGCCATTTTCATGAAAAACCTCCACTAATGAGCTATTTGTATATCAACTATAGTAGAGGGCTGAGTTAAATGCAGAGGCATGCAATTTTGTCGGATAAGTATACACAGCAATTAATTAAGTAATAACTAATCAATATTTTCAAACTTAACATTGCATTTCAGTTAGTTAGCCACTTTTAAAACCCCCTTATAACCAAAATTTAAAATTTATTCTGAAATTAATGGTGTCGATAAGCTTAACTATGCCATTCTCAATGAAAAATTAGTTTCTAATATTTTCAATAGCTTACAAGCATGGTCCAGGATATGCATCCGCTAGACTGCGGGCTTACTAAGCAACAAGGATATGTATGCAGCACCGCAGATAGGTACAACTCTTTTAATTTTACTTACATCTTCAGGGAGAAGAAGCATGAATAATAAAATTACAATTCTAAGTTGTGCAGGTCTCGTCGCCACAGTTCTTAGCAGTGGCGCTCTTGCAGATCTAGAAAATCAGGCGATGGCTCATGTATTTGTCGATGTTGACCCAAATATCGCAGTAATGGCACTGACAGGTAATGTGGATCTCGGTTCTGTGCAGATTGGAAGTTTCGACGGCAATGCAATTTTCCGAGTTGACGCCAATGAAGAAGCCGTCATGCTCGGTGTCGCCACAACTCATCTTTACAAAGGCAATGACCCTTTCAACAATGATGTGGCTCCGCTGCCGGTTGATAGGCTCCGCGGCGCTGTCATCGACCCTGCCAACGCCAATCCCATAGAAGGGGCTAGTAATGTAGCTCAGTATGGCGGGGCTGTAGTTGTCGATACCTCATATGGTCCGATGGAAGGCTTTCGCACCAATGATATTACCTTTGAAAGCTCACAGAATGGACACTTCAGTCAGGACGTTTCCGTCACTGTTGGCTGGGATCAACCTGATCCAGAACAGGTTCAAGGGCAATACAGCGGTTATATCGTGTTGTATAGCGCCTTGGTCGGCAATACTGGACCACTGTAATTAAGGCGCACGATCAGGCGAGCGTTATGCTCGCCTGAGCTTTTACGTTTAATTACAAATGCTTCATCAGTCAACTCAGATCAATAATACTTTCATCAGAGGGTGTGTTTTTTGTCTTATACAACATGCACACAAAATTGGCAGCCAATAAGTTTTTTCTATCTTATATTAGCCTTTGTTTTTTCGCCAAGCGCAAACGCACAAGAGCTGATTGTTGAGGCAGATGTCGAACCGAGTATCTCGGTGACCAGCTATGCTTCTCGGGTTCACATCGGCACAATATCGACAGGTGATTTTTCCAGCACCTTTTCATTTGCTATCGAAGCAAACATGACGATAGTTGCACTTCAGGTGCTGGTAACAAATCTCTACAAAGATTCAAATCCTTCAACTACCGCTTTCAACCCAATTAGCGTTAATAGATCCGCCGGCATTGATATAAATGCTCCTGCCGCAAAAATAATTGATGGTTCCGGCTGGAATGCAGCCTTTAGCAATAGTGAAACATTCAACAAACCGGAAGGCATCTTC
>CALZJE010000224.1 GCA_945787715.1 uncultured Ectothiorhodospiraceae bacterium
CGGTAGTTAGAGGAAAATAATACAGATAGTTTTAATGGATCAGATTATTACATCGATATCAATTTTGGTTGTGCTCATAACTTTTGGTATTGGTTATTGGGAGAGGCGTTCTTCTGACCGTCGCAAACGAACCTTTTGGTTTTTACGTGCCGTAATTGAGGACGAAGGATCGATACATGAAGCTAATCTGGAATTTGCTAGCTGGATCAGGAAAGCTAGGATCTTTGAAAGTGATGACGTCGATCCTGAAGAATATGAAGTAATAGTGACATTGCTGGATTTCTACGACTTAATATCAGATGCTGCTCTTCGTGGTGTGGTTGATAAGGAAATGATTGTTAGCCAACTAGGTGGGAGAATGCACTCGGCCTTTAAAATGCTTAAGAAATATATAGATGCTCGCAGAGTTCAATTAGGTAGGCCAGGGCTATACATTCCTTTCGAAAAGTTTGTTAATAATCATATTAAAGGTAGAGATGTGTAGTAGTCAGAAAAATAACATAATGCCTAGAAATGTATAACGAGACCCTGGGTCTCGTTTATACAAGTGTTAGCGCCAAAATATATGAAGCACATAGCATCGATCCTATTATTGTTTATATCCATGAATAGTCACGCGGAAATCCGCGGGGTGGATATAGGTGATAGCTGTGAAAAAATATGGAAGCTAGAAGAAAGGCTAGGATCATTTATTAGTAAAGAAAAAATAGAAGGTAAAAAGCTATACGAAGGTATCGCCTATGGTAAGACTTCGCAAATTATCTATATTTGTGAAGAAGGACGAATTCAGTCACAGCAAATTATTCTCGTACTAGAAAAGTTTGATACCGCAAAAAGTAGGTTGATAAAGGCAAGGAATGATTTAGAAAGAAAATATGGAAAATATATTGCTATTGAAGAAGAAGTAATAAATATGTTTCAAAAAAGAGGGTTTTCTAGAGAGTTTGCAATATATGTCTGGGGATATTACTGGGGGCTAACAAAGGAACGTGTGATTCAGTTACGCTTGATTCCTAATGAAAGAGGGTTATATCAGCTTGTTGTTTCGCATTATAGAAAGCGCTAATACATATGAGCCGCCACCAAGTCAATAGGTACTAGAGCACTTTTCAACCGTAATTTTGGTCGAATAATCTATCAATCAGTTAACCGGGTCACTTCGTCTGTCATGGCAGCTGTTAAGTCATCGCTTACAGCAAACACATATAGAGGGTCTCTTATTACGGTCTCACCGCTGCCTGCTGTTATCCAATCCATTGAATGTGCAGGGCCCTAGACATTCATCGGTTAACCTTGTGCTGGCACTATTCAAGGTGCTGGTTCATTGTGACCAGTTAGTTACAGGCTCAGTCAAGGTGTAAACGACTTTACTCATTGTATTAATGCACACCAATGGCGTCGCTAATCAAAGCGACAGGCTGAGGCGTGATGCTATATAAATCGAGATATTACTATCTATTGATGCGATCGATTATTTGTATAGTCGGCCTGTGTGTCCAGTTAGACGTTGAGCTGACGCCATTGTGTGACTAACCCTTTAGAAATCGTTTTTCATCGAATGTCGTCTCATTCACCAGCATAAAATAAACACAACGCCCGATCTTATGCGCCAGGGCGGAAAGTGCTTTGGCCTTGCTCATTCGTTTTTGAAGCGTGAGCAATTAGTTTTGGCCATCTTTGTTGCCACGCAGGTATAACGCGGCTGCCTCAGAAAAGGCCCATTTTAGATGCGCATTGCCGATTTTGTTTCCCTGTGCGCCGTAACTTTTGCCTGCCGACTCTGCTTTACATTTGACCAGCCGTGAGTAAGAGGAAAACTTTTGAATCGATTCGAATCGGTCAATGTTACCAATCTCATAAATAATCGTCAGCGCAAGAATACGGCCAATACCTGAGATGCTTCTGAGCAGTTTTAAATGGGCGGGGTTATGCTGTTTCGCTTGCTGTTCGATATACCATTCGTTCTTGCTGAGTTCTTTGGCATAACAATCGAGGATGGCCATATCGAGATCAATGTTGCGTTGTACACTCGTATAATGCAGACATAGAGTGATCTGGCATGTAGATCTATACCGCAGTAGTATGGGTGAGTGTTATTATAAAAGTTCATTGAGTTTTCTCCTTGTGGTTTGGTTGCCACCCCAGTTTAGGAAAAATGACTATGCTGGGGGAGAAGGCTCAGGAAAAATGACTATGCTGGGGGAGAAGGCTCAATGAGTATCAAAGGCGGTCAAGCTGACACTCAAGCGTGAGCGAGTGAAACGAAAGATATACAAAACTCGTGAGGATGCACGACAAGATTTCTTCGATTATATTGAGTTGTTCAACAATTCAAAACGAAAGCATGGCTACAATGGTAATGTATCGCCCATTGAATATGAGAAACGATACTTTGTGAAGCAAGGTACTCTCTAGAAAACTGGGGTCGATTCAGAGGTGCACTTCTATTTAATTTGTTTTGGCTTGAATAGTGCTGGCACCTGTATCAAGATCATGAGTGATGCCAGCATCAATAGGTAGCCAAATATGAAACTTGGTGCCCTTGCCAAGTTCACTCTCAACACTAATTTTCCCTTTATGTTTTTGAATGATGTTGTATGAAAGTGATAGGCCAAGTCCGGTGCCTGAACCTACGGGTTTGGTTGTAAAGAATGGTTCGAAAATACGGCCGATTTTTTCTTCTGGAATGCCTGAGCCAGTGTCTTCAATCTCTAGCCATATACCATTTTCCTCAGTTCCGGTTGTAATGGTTATGATGCCGTGCTCTTCTATTGCATGGGCGGCATTGATTAAAAGATTCATTATGAATTGTACTGTCTATACCTTGGTGTATGTCTGTGGCTTGCCATTCACACTCATCGACATGGGAAAAATCTTTCAGATCTTGAACAATTCTTTTTACCCGTACGAGGCCTTCCTTTGATTCTGAGATAAGGTCGGTAAGGTCTTCTTTGAGATATTCAAGATCAACGTCATTTTTTGCCTGTTTGAGTGGTTGCGCTAGTTCATGGTTGTGATCTAGCAGGGAGTCACATTCTTCATACGCGGATAGCAGTTTCAACATTTCACTTATGTAGCCCTCTAACGAAGAAACATTTGAATTGACATAGCCAATAGGATTGTTGATTTCGTGTGCAACACCGGCTGCAAGCTGACCAATTGCAGCCATCTTTTCAGACTGAAGCAGCTGATTTTGTGCTTCTTCTAACTTTCGATTGAGCGCCGATAATTTGTTGCGTTGTTTAATGAGCGATGCGGATGTCCTTAATAGTTTCTGTTGGAAGGAAGCTGTGTTTGTGGCATCAAATACTGATAGGCATATGTGCGTGACCTTACCGGATTCATCTGTCATGGGTGAGAATGTGCAATCCTGCAACATATATTTTTCGCCGCCCATAACGGATCTGGGATTCGGAAACTTGAATAGATAGGGGCGGTATTCCCAGGATGTGAAAGCAAGATTTTTTAATAAAAAAACACTTTTAATTTTTTTTTCAATGCCGCTTCCC
>CALZJE010000225.1 GCA_945787715.1 uncultured Ectothiorhodospiraceae bacterium
AAAATGGGGAAAGGGTTATGCCTGGAACCCGGTGGGTTTTATTGAACGGGCTAAAGACCCCAACGACCCAGACCTCTCGCGGGAAGGTTTTACCATTGCTGGCGCAGATTACATCCGAAGTTTTGATGGACCACTTAAAACAATTTCTATCACGCCTGTTGTCTTACCAGTTAGTGATAACATCAATAGCGATTTTTCTTCCGTAAATGATGTCAACTTTGCGGGTAAGCTCTATTTACTTTATCGCGATACTGATATTGATTTTCTATTTCTTGGCAAAGGAAGCCGTAACGGCCGTATAGGTGCAGATTTCTCCCGCAACATGACAGCAAACTTTGAGTTGCACGGAGAATTCTCATATATTTACAGTCAATCGATCGCTAACATTGACGAACAAAATCAGCTGAATTTAAAACAAAAAAGCGTTATTCAATCTCTCATTGGGATTCGATATTTGACGGAATCCGACATAACCTGGATAGCTGAATATTACCATAACGGTGCTGGCCAAACTAAAACACAATTAACGCGTTTTTACACCCTGGCAAAAGTTGATCCAGCAATTGACTCAACATTATTTGAGTTAGCGAAAAAGGCGCGGCCAACAGGTTATACGGCGCCCAATGCAGGCCGAGACTATTTTTATTTACGAGCCAGCAAAAAAGACGCGTTCGATATTGTTTATCTCACAACAAGTGTCGCAAGCATTGTTAATATTAATGACCATAGTTTTTCACTAGCACCCGAGTTAGCCTATACCGGCGTTACAAATACGGAAACCCGTTTACGTTTGATTTGGTTGGAAGGTAATAAAAACACTGAGTTTGGTGAAAAACAAAACGACTATAAATTAGAACTGCGATTTCGCTATTTTTATTAAACAATATTTTTAGTCATATGTTTAATACTTGATTTCTTTTGTAGGCTAAATTGCTATCTCACAAACCACCATTCTACCGAAAATCAGAGGAGACAAGCTGCTTAAAATATTTTCAATTTTTAGCCAGATAGTAGTGAGTATTTATGCTAGTATTTTCTTATGTCAATAATGAAAAGCGCGGCTCGTTGAGGAAGAAAGCCTTCCGCATTAAATACCAAAATCAATACTAAAATATCCTTACCAATGTTTTTCAATAGCATTTTAGGAGAAATTATGTTGCAAATAGATTACTGTCATAATTCTGAAGCATCCAAGGTGTAATAATTACAACATGGAAGAATTAAATAAAACTACAACAACCCAACACAAATTCTTACTTGATCGCCTGCTTATATTACGCTCAAATATATTGCAGCAGGCTGCCCCAAAACTGTCGCCATTTGCGCGATATTATCAGGATGGTTTATATACCCCCAAGCGCGGTTAACTTAGCTCACTATTTATTATTGCGCCAATATGATCTGCGCGAAATGCAAGAAACTCTCACATCACTTGGTTTGTCCTCACTGGGACGTGGTGAAGCCAATATCCTCGAAAATATTGATAAAGTAATCAAGCTGCTGGATCGAATAACCAAAAAAGAAAGCATTGATAGTGGTTATAACGATTTCTTACGGGCATTATCTGATCAAAATGAGTCGCTTGATCACCATACCGATAAATTACTGGGAAAAGCAAACGGTAACCGTCAAGTAAGAATCATGGTAACCCTGCCAAGTGAAGCGGCTACTGACTATGAATTGGTACATTCCCTTGTAAAAGCAGGAATGAATTGCGCCAGAATCAATTGCGCGCACGATAACAAACCAGCATGGTTATCCATGATTCATCATGTTCATAAAGCAGAAAATGCAACCGGGGATCGTTGTCGCATTATGATGGATATCGCAGGACAGAAAATTCGAACCGGTCCCATTGAAAATTCCTCTTTGACACATCACATAAAGGTCAAAAGAAACGATTACGGATCTGTTATTGCACCCGGCAACATCCTTATATTGCCGCAAGAAATTTTTGAAGCAGAAATTCCAAATCATCTTTCTAACTTATTTAAAATTGCCCTGGACGACATTGAGCATGCTTCTTTACAGACCGGTGACCATTTGGAGTTCATCGATCTTCGGGGTAAAAAGCGTAGTCTGCAAATCCTTCAAACCGAGGATGAAGGCATACTCGTTGGTCAATGCTGTCAAGGTGCATACCTTTCATCTGAAACTGTTTTCAAACGCTGCAGATATACAGGATTAAAAAAAGTATATCACCAACAGAAAATAGACATTAAATCATTTCAGGTCTCCCCCGCTAAAATTAAAGTATTTTCTGGCGATCATATTTTATTAACGCGGAAAAATACGCTCGGACGACAGGCAATCATCAATGAAAAAGGTGAAATAGTTAAGCCTGCCAGCATTAGCATTTCTCACGATGAGATTTTTAACTTAATCACGCCTGGGAATTCTGTCTGGATTGATGACGGAAAAATAGGAACTCTGGTTAAACGTGTTACTGATGAAGGTATGTTACTTAACATCACTCACGCCCCACCGAACGGCGCTGTTATTCGCCCGGACAAAGGCCTTAACTTTCCCGACACAGAACTTAATTTGCCTCCTCTAACAGACAAAGACCTTGAAGACCTGGACTTTATTGCTGAATATGCCGATATGGTTGCCTATTCATTTGTTCAATCGCGAGAAGATATGTCATAT
>CALZJE010000226.1 GCA_945787715.1 uncultured Ectothiorhodospiraceae bacterium
TTCCATTAACATTGGTGTATAAACTTTCGCCTAATGGTCAACTTTAACATGACCCCCACAATAAATTATTAACATAAATACTGAAGATACGTGCAGTATATGGAGAGTTAGAAATAACCATAAAGGTACTCTTCCCATGACACGTGCTCGACGTGAACTCGTAGATCTTTCAGCAACTTCTTATCCGGCAACTGCTCCATGCGTTGCTCTACCTCCTATATCCCTATAGTCGTATCACTGCATTAGCCGCTGTGTTCGTCGTGCATTCCTGTGTGGCAATGATAATTTTTCAGGAAAAAATTATGAACATCGTAAGTCCTGGGTTGTTGGTAGACTCGTTGAGTTAGCGCCTGTTTTTGCAATTGAAGTATGTGCTTTTTCTGTTATGAGCAACCTCTACCATTTAGTTTTGCGAGTGGATAATGAAAAAGCAGCGCTTTGGAGTGATGAAGAAGTTATACGGCGATGGCAGCAATTGTTTAATCTGCCTGTTTTAATTGTACGTTACCGTGACCAGCAAACTACGTCTGCAGAAAATAATGTTGTTAAACAAATTATTAACCAGTGGCGTGAACGGTTAATGGACTTGTCCTGGTACATGAGAATGTTAAATGAACATCTTGCACGAAAGGCTAATGCTGAAGATAACTGCAAAGGTAGATTCTGGGTCGTTCCTGTGCATCCATGCACTCACGGCACTCGAACTTCCTGTTCATCGGAAGACGTTATAAAAGTCAGGCTTTGTTGGGTGATGCAGCAGTATTAACTTGTATGAGTTATGTTGATCTCAATCCGATCCGTGCAGGGATGACAGACTCCGTGGAAACATCTGACTTCACCAGTATCCAGCAGCGAATTAACCAATGGCGAAAAGAATCCGAACCGAACAAAAATAAAGCCGCTCGTTAAATCATCAGAAGATAAACACATTCATTCGATTGGCTATCTGGAAAAAGATTACCTTGAGCTAGTTGATTGGGCAGGGCGTAGTGTTCGTAATGGAAAACGTGGTTATATTAATCGTCCCAAATGTTTTCGCATGATATAATTCAACACATGACAAAATCAGAAGCACGTAATAAAAGGCGAAAAGAAGTCGTTGAAGCGATAATTGATCGTAAGGAACCGGTTCACTTAGTAGCAAGAGTTTTTAGCATTCCTACTAGAACAGTATTTGACTGGCTTGCACTTTATAGAAGTGGTGGTTGGCATGCATTAAACGATGAAAAAAAACCGGACGACCAAAAAAAATGTCATCAGAAGATTTGCAGTGGGTATATGATGCAGTGACGATGAATAATCCTTTAAACTATCAATTTGATTTTTACCTGTGGACTTTGAGTGTGATCAGAGCCGTGATTCAAAAAGAACGTGGAGTCAAATTGAGCAAAAGCTCAGTGAGTCGCTTATTGCACAATATCGGATTAAGTTCTCAACGACCAATTTACAAGTCTTACAAGCAAGACCCGAAAAAAATTGAAAAATATCTTAATACAACTTTCCCTGAAGTTGTAAAACATGCAAAACGTATAGGTGCTGAAATATACTTTGTTGATGAGGCGTCTGTACGTAGCGACTCACATAGAGGCGCAACATGGGGAAAAGTTGGCGAAACACCGGTTGTTAAAGATAGTGGTGGGAGTTTTGGTTTGAAATTGATTAGTGCAGTTACGCCCCGTGGAGATATGCGTTTTAGTTTTACCGAAGATAAGATGAACTCAACAAAATTCATCTCATTTCTTAAAAAACTTCGTAAAGACGCCGGACGCCCAATCATCGTGATTGCTGACAATGCACGTTATCATCACAGCAAAGAAACCCAAGCCTTTATCAGTGAGAATATTGACAGCATATGTATGGAATTCTTGCCGGCCTACTCACCAGAATTTAATCCAGACGAACAGGTGTGGAATCACGCAAAGTTAAGACTGGCTAAATTGCCAATAATTAACAAAGAGAGCATGAAGCAATGTCTTTTGTCAATTATGCGATCCATACAAAAACAGACCTCTTTGATAAAAAGTTTTTTTAAGCTTCCTGATACTAAATATATTCTAGATCACACCAGCACTTAGTGCGAATACTTTTGGGAAGATTAATAACTGTTGGGACAATGCACCGATGGAATCTTTCTTTTCACGACTAAAGGTGGAATCATTATTTTCTCAATCGTTTAAAAATCTAGAAGAGGCATATTCTTGTGTATTCGAATATATTGAAATGTTTTATAATAGTATCAGGATTCAC
>CALZJE010000227.1 GCA_945787715.1 uncultured Ectothiorhodospiraceae bacterium
GTTGCTCGCCCCCCTGTGATGACCCCCTCTGCTTTCGCAAGGGACGGGGTACTTTTACTACCGAGCTTGCCCATGTCCGGTCGCCCTTCCATGAGTCGGTTATAAGGGGTTTGACGACCAATGGTACGAATATGCTGTGCACAGCATATTCGTTTATATGTAGAGCTCAGAAATATGCGGAGTAAGCTGTCATCTGACGGTGGTAATACATTGTAAGGCCAATCTATTCTCACATTTTCACATGTGAATTAGTCAGCATATTAGCGCCGTCCTTTTGTATCACTCGAAACGGAGGATGACATGCTAAGCAACTATTTCAAGCGCCAAACCACACTATCAGTATTTTATGGTGGCCCAGCCGGGATCTATCTCGATGAATTCTCGGGCTGGCTATCGAAACACGGATTTCAGCAGGAAACTGTACGGCGCCGGATTCACGGGGCTGTCCGGTTTGTACAATGGACTCAAGCAATCAACATCGAACTGGGAAGCTTAACTCCCTCTACGATGATCAGCTATTGCCGATATCTGAAGAAACGCGGCCAATTGTTTTATCCCAGTGGGGATCGGACTGTTTGCTACCTTGGAGCAAGTCACTTCTTCGATTTTCTGCTGGCGACAGAACGATGTTCATACGTTTCCGCAGAACCGATTCTGCCAGAATTGATTATTGCCTTTGAACAATGGATGCAAGTTCACCGCGGAGTTAAGCACTCAACACTACTGAATTACAGGCATCACCTATTCGATGTTCTGAAAAGCCTCGGGAATAACCCTACGGAATTCACAACTGCAAAGCTGCGCACGTTCATACTCAAGGGCACTCGCCGCAGCAAAGTGGGAGTCAGTAAGAATCGGATTACTGCAACACGCATGTTCTTGCGATTTCTAATCTCCACAAATCGTTGCGAATCGAACCTGGAACATGCCATTCCTAACGTTGCTTACTGGAGGCTGTCCACTCTACCCAAATATTTGCCGCCAGAGGACATTGAATCAGTCGTTAACGTGTATGAAAGTACAACCGAGCTAGGCGCTCGCAATAGAGCGATTATTCTATTGTTGGCGCGTCTAGGATTGCGTGCGGGAGAGGTGGCTGGCCTAAACATTGATGATATTGATTGGCAGAACGGGACCCTAAAGGGTGTCTACTATCGGAACACCAAAAATGTTACAAGAGCATCCGTAACCTGCTGATAAGCAGTATAAATATCCGAAACATAACTTTTAGTCGCTTTTGCTAAGCCATTGATAATTCGCACTATTATTCTCGTGATATTCAACCCATATCGGCGGCCTTTCGCCAATCCCATCGGGCGATCCATTGATCCACTGCCGCATCGCTAAACTTGCCACAATGTGTACCCATGCACCAGGAGAGAGCTGGACCAAAAATGCTCGTTCAGCTTCATTTTTTGCGTTCTGATAAAGCTTATTCAATATGTACGCGTTGTAATAAAGAATGATGGATGAGATCAATCGAGTACATTGATTCCATATTGCCATTTCAATTTCGCTTTGCCCACGCAATTCTCCTTTTCTCAACACGGCAATGGCACGATACAAATTATTAAAGGCTTCTCCCCGGTTTAACGCAATTAAAATGGCACGCCTAAATTCGGGGTCATGCAAGTACGTCAGTAAAAATTCTGATCGCACGACATGATTGTATTGTATAAACGCTTTTTTTGTATCACTGCTGTAGTTTTTTGATGCTAATTTACTGATCAGGATACTGGGTGCTTCTTCCCCAGACAGTAGTGAAGCAACAATGCGTTGGATGTTATCCCATTCCTGGATAAACAATTCTTCATTGATAAATTTCGTTGGCTTCACGATACACTCATTGTAATCTTTAGCGTTACCAAACCCCCAGAAGGTTTCACGATGTGGTTTGGGGATACGTGGTGCAAAGACTAAGTCTGTTAAATCAAATAACGCGAAGTTAAGGGCATTGGTCCCGTGTTTATCTGTGGAGATATAGTTTGGCTTAAGGTCCGATGTATTTTGTTGGTGCACCATTTCAAAGAGAAAGTTGCCCTCGTATTCATTCGTCCCAATGAGCAGACTCGCCAACGAGAAACCATTCAAGATTTCATTATAGCTGGACACCCCAATACCGCGGCCAAAGTATTTTTTAGAGTGCCGTGCTTTGATGTTCCGTAAACGTTATTGATGATATCGATAGCCGCCACGAGTGTTTCGCTACGGATATAGGCGGCTTCAGCCGTTAATAATGCTGATTCACCCAGGTCAGAAATGCTGGCCATTTTCCTAGCCCCTAATCGTATTGCATTGGCCAATACTGCGGCCATGATCAATTCTTTATCTTGATTAATTTTTGTTGATTTTGCCAGGATAGATTCAAAGGCATGGGTAAAACCTGTTTTATGACTGACGAACTGGATAACATCGACGATACTACGCTGCTGGAAACTGTCGAACAAACCTTCATTAGGATCCGAGGCTTTTTCCAACGGCCGTAATCGCCAGCTTGGCTCACCCTTTTTATCTTCAGTGATTTTAATATCTTCGTTTTCACCCTTTAAAATGGCCTGGTTGACCGTTTGATAGAGTTGAGTGAGGTCTTTTTGTTTGATGTTTAGTGTTTGTTGTATTGGGGCATTTAACTTTTCATAGCCTAGTTGTTTCAGGAGACGCGGCTTTTTTTTGAGCCAATTATTGGGCGGTATTAAATCGTCTTCCACCTTTTTATATTTGATGCTGTATTGC